>NZ_JBOCEF010000019.1:0-75732 GCF_050586345.1 Rhodovulum sp. DZ06 | reverse complement strand
AGGCCGCCGCATACAGGGGGCGCGGCCCGCTGGCAAGGGGCGGGGGGCCGGATGCAGGCGCGGCGGGCGGGGCGCGCCCGGGGGGACCGGGCGGGCGCGACGGCGGCCCCGGGGCGGGGCCGCGGAACCGGGGGCCTCAGCCCTTGCGGCGCAGGGCGGCGAGGCCGCCGAGGCCCAGCAGCAGCAGCGGCGCGGCGGCGGGCAGCGGCACGTCCGAGACCTCCTGCACCAGCAGCGAGACGCCGCCGCGATTGTCGGAGGTGGTGGTGTCCGGGTTGCCGAAATAGACGGTTCCGCCGATCAGCACGGTGAACAGCTGCGCGCCCGCGGCCTGGGCCGAGGCGAGCGCGTCGCCGGGATCGGCGAAATAGGTGTTCGGGTTGGGGTCGATCCAGTTCAGCAGCAGCGTGCCGTCGCTGTCATGGATCGCGTAGCGCACGACATAGCCCTGGGAGCAGTTCTCGCCGGCGCCGTCGCAGCCGGCGTTGGAGCTCCAGTGGCTCTCGGCCTGGAACAGGTCCTCGATCGCGGCGGCGGTATAGGTCCCGGCCGCCAGCGCGACCGGCTCGTAATTCAGGTAGTTGGCGCCGGAATCGAGGATGCCGTGGATATTGACGGTGATGGCGGCGGCGGGGGCGGCGGCGAGACCGGCGACGAGGGCCGCTCCGACGAGGCTGCGCTTGAGCATGTGGGCGAACTCTCCCTTGGCGAAACGTGACTGCTGGCCCGAGGGTAGCAGCCGCGGCGGGTCTTTTCACATGTTGCGTGCGGAAACCGCTCGCCGCCCGCCCCGGCGCCCGCGTCAGGGCGCGTCAGGGCGCTGGCGTCAGAGCGCGTCGCGCAGCTGCGCCGCCAGCATCGCCGCCACCAGCGTCGGGCGCCGGAAACGCGGCCCGCCGGGGAAGGCGGGGCGGGGCAGGGACCGCATCACCTCGAACCGCGCGGGATCCCCGAGATGCAGCTGCGCCAGCACCTTGCCCATCATCGTGCCCATGGCGACGCCCGAGCCGGAATAGCCCCCGGCGCTGACCACGCCCGGCGCCACCTCCTCGACCATCGGCAGGCGGGTGCGGGTGATCCCCAGCGTGCCGCCCCAGGCATGGGTCAGCTTCACGCCGCGCAAGCTTGGGAACAGCTTTTCCATGCGCGGGCGCACCAGGGCGCGGATGTCCGCGGGGAAGGCGTCGCCATAGCTCTCGCCGCCGCCGAACAGCAGGCGGTGGTCCGAGGACAGGCGGAAGTAATTCACCACGAAGCGGCTGTCGGCCACCGCGGCGTCCGAGGGGATCAGCGCGTGCGCCTCGGCCTCGCGCAGCGGTTCCGTCGCGACCACGTAGTTGTTGATCGGCATGACCCGGGCGGCGACCTCGCCCACCAGCCCGTCATGGTAGCCGTTGCAGGCCAGGATCACCCGGTCCGCCGTCACCTCGGCGCCGCTCGCCAGCGTGACCTTGCCGGTCTCGACCGACCGGACCCGGGACATCTCGTGCAGCCGCGCGCCCGCCTTCATCGCCGCATGGGCCAGCCCGTGCGCGTAGTCGAGCGGGTGCAGATGGGCGCCGAGCGCATCATAGGTCCCGCCCGAGATCCCCTCGGCGCCCAGCAGCCGCGGCATTTCCGCGGGGGGGATGTACTGCACGTCGTGGTGGCCGTAGACGCGGGCCATGTGGTCGGCCATCGCCTCGGAGTCCGCGTCATACCGCTTGCGGTGATTGACGTAGAGGAGCCCCGTGCGCAGGTCGCACTTGATCGAGTGGTGCATGACCAGCCGCCGCACGAGAAGGGCGGCGTCGCGGCCGATCTCCCACGCCGCGCGGGCGGCCTCGAGGCCGATCATCCGCTCGAGATCCGGCTGGTCCACCCGCTGGCCGACGCCGACCTGGCCGCCATTGCGCCCCGAGGCGCCCCAGCCGACCCGGTGGGCGTCGAGCAGGACCACCTCGGCCCCCCGCTCGGCCAGGTGCAGCGCCGCCGACAGGCCGGTGAAGCCGCCGCCGACGATCACGACGTCGGCGCGGCGGCTTTCCTCCAGCGGCAGGAGGCGCGGGAAGTCATGCGCGCTCTCGGCGTACCAGCTCGGGGCGTGCTCCCCCGGCGCGTCGTTGCGGTCCAGCAGGCCCATCGCGTCAGACGTTCAGCAGGAGGTGCTGCCGTTCCCACGGGCTGATGACGGTCATGAACTCCTCGTGCTCGAAACGCTTCAGGGCGCTGTAGAGCTTGACGAATTCCGGGCCGAGCAGCTCGGTCAGCTCGGGGTCGGCCTCGAGCAGGTCGATCGCCTCGAGCAGCGAGTAGGGCAGGTCCCGCTCGCGCCCATAGGCGCCGCCGGAGACGGGCGGGCGCGGGGCGTCGCCATTGACCATGCCCAGATACCCGGCGGCCAGCGAGGCGGCGATGGCGAGATAGGGGTTGGCGTCGGCGCCGGTCACCCGGTTCTCGACCCGCCGCGCGGCGGGTTCGGCCCGCGGGGCGCGCAGCCCGACCGAGCGGTTGTCATAGCCCCATTCGAGGTTCACCGGCGCGGACATGTATTTGACCATGCGCCGGTAGGAGTTGACGTAAGGCGCCGCCAGGGCCGAGCAGGCGGGCAGGTATTTCTGCTGCCCGCCGATGAAGGCGTCGAACAGGGGCGAGGGCCCGCCATCCTCGGCGGTGAACACGTTGTTCCCGTTCGCGTCCAGCACCGACTGGTGGATATGCATGGCGCTGCCGGGCTGGGCGGCCATCGGCTTGGCCATGAAGGTGGCGTAGCAGCCGCACTGAAGCGCCGCCTCGCGGATCAGCCGCTTGAACAGGAACACCTGGTCGGCCAGCGCCATCGGCTCGCCGTGGCGCATGTTGATCTCGAGCTGCGCGGCGCCGGCCTCCTGGATGATCGTGTCGATCTCCAGCCCCTGCGCGTCGGCGTAATCGTAGATATGCTCGATCACCGCGTCGTATTCGTCGACGGCCGAGAGCGAGAACGCCTGCGACCCGGTGGACTGGCGCCCCGAGCGGCCCACGGGCGGCTCGAGCGGATAATCCGGGTCGGTGTTCTTCTTGGTGAGGTAGAATTCCAGCTCGGGCGCGATCACCGGGGTCCAGCCCCGGGCGTCATAGGCGCGCAGCACGCGGCGCAGCACCTCGCGCGGGGCGAAGGGGACGGGGACGCCGTCCTGGTCGGTGACGTCGTGGATGATCTGGAGCGACGCCTCGCCCGCCCAGGGCACGGCGCGGGCGGTGGACAGGTCGGGGACCAGGAGCACGTCGCCGTCGGAATAAAGCTGGGGATGGTCGACGTCCGCATACTCGCCGGTGATGATGGCGAAGTAGATGGAGATCGGCAGGCGCACGCCCGTCTCGCGCAGGAACTTCGCCGTCGGCATCACCTTGCCGCGGGCGATCCCGGCGATGTCGGGGGTGACGCACTCGATTTCCTCGACGCGGTGGACGCGGGCCCAGTCGCGCAGGGCCTCGAGGTCGGGGGTCTCGAACTGGGGCGAGGTGGCGAGAGAGATGGCGGGGGCGGGTTTGGTCATGGAAGCCTCGATGGGCCGCCCGGCGCGCCGACCGCGGAAGGCGGGGCGCTGGCGCCGGGCGGGTCAACGCATATATTGCGCGCTGCGGCGCGGAAGAAAAGGAGCGGGCGGCGATGCTGATCGGTATTTTGCAGACGGGCGACCTTGACCCGGCGCTTGAGGCGGCCTGGGGCGACTACCCGGCCATGTTCCGAAAGCTTCTGGACGGGAACGGCTTTTCGTATCGCACCTGGCGCGTGGTGGACGGCGTTCTGCCCGAAAGCCCGGGCGATGCGGACGCCTGGCTGATCACCGGCTCGCGCCACGGCGCCTATGAGGATCATCCCTGGATCGCGCCGCTCGAGGCGTTCATTCGCGCCTGCCGCGATGCCGATGCGCCGATGGCGGGGATCTGTTTCGGCCACCAGATAATGGCCCAGGCGCTGGGCGGCAAGGTGGTGAAGGCGGATGTGGGCTGGGGCCTCGGGGCGCAGGGTTACAAAGGGTCCGCGGGGGAGTTGCGGCTGCTCGGGTTCCACCAGGACCAGGTGGTCGAGCTCCCCGCCGGGGCCGAGGTGACGGCGGGGTCGGGCTTCTGCCCGGTCGCTGCGCTGCGCTATGGCGACTGGGGCCGCAGCTGGCAGGGCCACCCGGAGTTCGAGGCGCCCTTCATCCGGGCGCTGGGCGAATCGAAGGTGGGCAAGGGCTTCACCGCCGAGTTCGTGGCCGCGGCGATGGCGGATGCCGAGAGCGCGGCGGACGGCCCGAAGGTGGGGCGGGAGATCGCGGCCTTCTTCAAGGCCCGGGCGCGCGCCGCGGCCTGAGGCGGCGCGGTCCGGGGGCCGGGGGACGTTGCGCTTTCGCCCGGCCGTCTTCCCCCCCCCTGACCCTCGGGCGCCGGGCGGCGCGCGTCCCGGTCCGAGCCGGCGCGTCGCGGCAAGCGGAGCGTCGGCGATGAGCGTCACGGCCCGGTCCCGTGCGGATCGGGCCGCTGCTTGCGGACTTCCGCCATTTGCGCCCATCGCGACCGTTGTGGCGCGCGGCCGGCCCGGCTAAACACGGCGGCGTCGCCCCGCGGCGAGCCGGCTTAGCTCAGATGGTAGAGCGTCTGATTTGTAATCAGGGGGTCGGGGGTTCGAGTCCCTCAGCCGGCGCCATGTTTTCAGGGGGTTAGGTGGGGTGGTTGCTCGGCGGCGCGCGCCGTGTCGCCACTATGTCGCCAACGGGCCGGGGAAGATGTGGGGGCGCGGGGCGGTGAAAGCCGCGCAAGGGCGCTGCCGAGGACGTCGCTTGGGGATGCCGCCCCTGGAGCCGCCCGGTCCCGATTTTCACCACCCGTTCCGCGCTTCGCAGGCAAGAGCCGAAGCGCCGACCGTGCCGCCGATTCTACCCCCGCCGACCGCTCAGCGCCTCCGTCAGCCCGGGTCGTGCCTCCAGCACTCTTTGCAGCGCGGCGCCCGCCGCCAGGCAGGCCCGGTCCGAGGGCGCCTGGCGCCGTGCCTCGGCCAGCAACCTGCGCGCCGCGGCCTCGTCGCAAGGCGCCGCCCCGAGGTCCAGTTCCAGCGCCGCCGCGTGGGCCGCGTCATCCACCGCCCGCGCCGCAAGCCAGTCCAGGATCTCCGCCCCGCCCGGAATCGCCGCCGCACGTCGGGACAGCAGCTCGACCCGGCGCCCGAGGGCGGCGCGATACGCCGCCTCCAGCGCGGCCCCGGCCTCGTTCAGCCTCGCGTGCCAGTCCGCCCGGATCAGCCGCTCCGCCCTGGCGCGCAGCGCGCCCGCGCCGAGCTGCGAGGCCGCGCCCAGCGCCGGCCCGAGGATCACCGCCCCCGCCGGCCCCATCGCCGCCAGTCCCGCAACGGCGCCCGCCTTCGCGCCCACCGCCGCCAGCCCGCCGCGCGCCGCAAGGTCCAGCGCCAGCCAGGCGGGCAGGTCGCGGGCCGGGATCTCGCCGCGCCAGACCTGCCAGGCCCCGCGCGCCGCGCCCACGCCCAGCGCGGCCAGGACCACGTCCGGTCCGGCCAGCCCCTCGGCCGCATCAAGGCTGCGCTGCACCGCCGCCTCGACGGCCTCCAGCTCGAACCCCTCGACGGTCGAGACCATGGGCGCCCAGTCCGCGCCGCTCTCGGCCGCCTTTCGCGCCAGGGCGGCGTCGGCGATCACCGGGATGTCGGGGTATTTCGCGAAATGCGCCTCGAGCAGCGATGGCGACAGCCCGCATTTCACCTGCACCGGCGCGCCGTCGACCAAGAGGTCATAGCCCGGCGTGGCGCTGCCCGGGGCGATGGAAGCGGCGTGCCCGTCCTCGATCAGTCGCGCCAGGACCAGCCGCTCGGCGGTGTAGCCGCGCAGGGCGATCTCGGCGCCGCGAGAGGCGAAGTCCGAGGCATGGAGCGCGAAGGCGAACGGGTCGGCGATGTCGGCGGCGCGGGAGAAGTCGGCCGCCGCCAGCACCTGCCGGTCGATGCAGGCGGCGTGGTGCAGCAGGTCCGCGGCGGTCAGCCCCCCGGCGGCCAGAGCGTCCATGGCGGCGCCGCGCCCGGTCGGGGCGGGTGCGTTCCAGTCCCCCGGCGGCGCTCCCGCCGCGTCGGGCAGGGGCCGCCCGATCCGCGCCTCGATCCGCTGCAGGCGGGGGCGGGCGGCGGCGTCTCCGCGCGCGGCGCGGCGCTGGGCGGAGACGAAGCGCCCGAGGCCCTCCCGCTCCTGCCCCATGCCCTGCAGCGCCAGCAGCACGGCGATGCGCGCGGCGATGGCGGCCTGCGCTTGCCGCGCCCGTCCGTGCCCGGCCCAGATCAGCGCGCCCGCCCCGGCCAGCAGCGTCAACGGGTTGGTGAGCACGAACAGGAACGACACCAGCGCCGGGCCGCCCACGAAGGGCAGCAGCGCCGAGGCCTTGGCGGCGAGGATGTAGGGCGCGAAGCCGCTGGTCCCGACCAGCGCCGCGAACCCTGCCCATCCGCCGCCCGCCGCCGCGAGCCCCTTGAGCGCCCCCTGCGCCTCGCACAGCGCCTGCGCCGCCCCGGGGTCGAGCGCGTCCAGCGTTGCGGGGGCGAGGCCCTCTGCCAGGGTCTGCGCCTCGTGCGCCACGATGTCGGGGAAGGAGGGGACGGGCGCCTGGAAGGCCGCCAGCCCTTCGTCGCGCAGGCGCGAGACGCCGCGTCGGAGCCGGGTCCAGCGCCCCGGCGCCTCCCCCGCCGCGCCCGGTCCCAGCGTCAGCGCCGCCCGTACGGCGAGAGCGGCGGCGTCCCGGCGCGCCTCGTGTTCCGAGAGCGGCGGCGCCTCGGGACGGGCGGTCTCCAGCGCCCCTGTCAGCGCGCGCCACAGCGCCAGGCGCAGGGCGTCGTCGGAGCGGTCCTCGCGGTGGATCGCCTCGGCGCGGGCCGTCAGCCGCGCGGCGGCGTCGGGGGCGGAGCGGTCGAAACTGCGGCGCAGCGCGGCGGCGGTCTCCCCGGCGATGGCGGAGAGATGGGCGGTCTCGAGCGTGGCGAGCAGCCCGCAGAGCGCGCGGCGGTCGGTGAGAGCGAGGCCGGCGTGAATGGCGGAGGGGGAGATGGTCTGGAGCCTCATGGCGACGTCTTGGCTGTGCTGTGGGGCGCGCAAGATCTGGGGGGCAGGTCGCGAAGGTCAAGACCCGCGGCGCCGGTCGGCGCCGCGGGTCGCGGCGTACACGTGCGGTCTCGACGGCTCAGGCCGTTTTCCCTCGCGCGGGTCGCCGCCGGGGAGAGCGCGCATCGGCTGCGCAAGGGGCGGCCCCTGCGCCTGGCGGCGGTACGTGCTTGGCGGGCGGCGAAATCCGCGCCCGTCAGGCCCCGCCCTTGCCCACCAGGATGCGCAGCAGCGCGTTGTCGCACGCCTGTCCTCCGGAGGCGCTCCATGCCAGCGCGCCGGTCCTCGGATGCGCCTTCAGCCCGGCGCGGCGCAACACGCGCAGCGGGGGCGGACCCGACGTCCACGCGTGTCCGCAACCGGCCCAGATGCGCGACACGGGATCTTCCCGATCGCCCGGCGCGACTGGCTCGAGGCTCAGCCAATGGCGGCCGAAGCGGGACGGCGTCTGCGCGACCCGACCAGGGCGTCCACCGAACGGCACTGGGATCGTCGGGCCCGCGCCCTCCCCATCGGTCTTCGAGCCATCGCCCCCGTCGTCGTTGGTTTCGCCGCCGCCGCCGCCGCCGTTCCCAAAAGGTACGGGAATTTTCGGACCCCGGGCGGAGGCGCCGCCGCGCGTCCCCCGCGCCGGCGCCGCGGCGGGGCGACGCGGGCGCGGAACGGGCAGGGGCGCCGCCGGGCGCCCCCCGACGCCCGCCCGCAGCGCGTGCTCGGCAGCTTCGGCGGCTGCGAAGACATCCGGCCCATGCCAGGTGTGGTTGCGCCGGTGCATCGCGGCGCAGAGCGTGATCATCCGGGCCTGCGCCTCCTGGGGATCGCCCGTGGCCATCGCGCCGAGGATCGCCGCGGCGGCGACATGCGCGGCGAACACCTGGGGCAGGTCCGCGTCGTCCAGGTCTTCGCCGGCCAGCGTCATGGCGATGATCAGCGCCTCGACGATGCGCTGGTCCTTGTCCCGCCAGGACTGGATGAAGCCCAGCGAATGCCCGTCGAGCGCATCGACGGCATGAGTCAGGATCACCGCCGCCGTCCGTTTCGCGCTTTCCTCGGCCAGGGTGGGCGGCACGTCGAGGCCGTCGATCCGCACGCCCGCGTCGGGCATGTCCTCGCGTGCGGCCTCCAGCAGAGTGTCGCGCCAGGTCGCCGCGTCGCCGAATTCGCACAGGCCGACGGCATGGGCCATGAGCGACGCGCGCAACACCTCCGCCGGGTGCTCGAGGCCCGTCGCATCCGCGGACAGAACCGGCGCGCCTTGTCGGGCCAGCCCCGCCCCACGGCAAATGGCGATCAGCGCTACGGCGGCCGCCGGGCCCATGTTGGCTACGCCCATCACGTCCGACGCGGCCTCGTGCACCCTGGTGGACCAGTAGGCGCACAGGACCTCGCGGATGGCCGCGAAGTCGCCATCGTCCATGCGGACGTCATTGGTCATGTCCCCGAGGCTCTCCTTGATCGCCGCTGCGAGCTCTTCTCCCAGGCCCTCGTTCGCGTCCAGGATCTCGTGTCCCGCCGTCTCGTGCGCGGCGATCCCCCAGAGGGCCAGCCCGCACTCCGCGGCCGCGACCGGCATGCTGAGCACCCCGAGGCCGCACCCGAACGGGGCGACGGCGGTCGAGGGGAAGACGTAGGGCGCGGTCGCGGGCCGCCCCCACTTGACCAGCGGGGCGCCGACGCCCGTGTCGGGACGGGGCGCCTCCCGGCGATCCACTTCGCTCAGGAACCCATCGTAGAGATCGGCGACTACCTCCTGCAACGCGGCGCCGGCAAGGCCGAAATCCTCGCCCATCGGCTGATCCATGGCCTGCACCAGGTCGAGCGAGACCAGCGCCAGCCCGTCCCGGCCGAGATCGGAATCAAGGAAGGCTTCCCAGCCGCCCGCGCCGATGCGAACGAACCAGTCGTACAAGGGCTCGGCGACCGCTTCGCGGCTGCGCATGGGGAAATGCGCCATCGCGGCTTCGAGGGAGGCGAGGATCCGGGCGTGGTCCTCGATGTCGTCGGGGCCGGGCCAGCCGAGGCCCCGCACATCGGCGAGGGCCGCGTCATCGACGAGGGCGTTCAGCCCCCGCCCCGCGTCCAGTTTTACGGGTGTCCTGGCCATCTGAACTCCTCCCCTCTCATTTCGCGGCGTCGACCTGGACGGACATCGATCCATCCGGCCCCGCGGTGACGACGGCGCGGGCCGGCGGCTCGGCCTTCATCGTCTTGGCCTGGTCGGCCGGCTTCGGCGCCTCCACGTAGACCAGCCTGCGCAGCGGGGCGCCGGGCGCGGGCTTGAGCGCGCCCCATGCGAGCCGCAACTCGGTGAGCCCGGCCACCTCGATCCCGAGGGCGGCGGCCGACGGGAAGGTCAGCGACAGCTTGCGCCCCGAGGCCATGGCCCCGTCGTTCACCAGCGGGATCGTCAGTCCCCCTGTCGAGCGCAGCTCGAGCGTCGCGGCGAAATCACTCGGCAGCGCGCCCGGGGCGCCGGTCAGAACCAGGGCCATCGTTCCCGCCGCGGGGTCGTCATAGACCGCCACGCTCTGCCCGGCATCGGGAAGGAACGCGGTCGGGGGCTTCTTCGGGGCGGCCTTCTTCGGGGGCTCGGGCGGCGCCGGCAGCGGAATGACCGTGGTGCGGAAGCCGGAGCTCTTGCCATAGAGGTCCGTTATGACGTGGTAGAGCGCCTGGTGCATGGTCATGCCCGGGCACTCCCTGTCGACCGCGATCATGAACCTGCCGAAATCGGCCTGGGAGACATGGCCGAACAGCGTGCCTGCGAACTTCAGCGTCTGCGCGTCGCTCCATGCGGGGCATTGGCCGAGCACGCCGCGGGCGCGGAGGGTCTCGAGCACCTGTGCGTTATAGGCGGCCTGGTCATGTACGAGCGGCAGCGGCTCGCCGACCTGGTCGGGGCGGCGCAGCTCGGTCGTGGAGTAGAGGTCGAGCGCGCGCAGCGGCCGCAAGTCGCCGCCCGCGCCGGCGGCGCCCTGCATCACCGTCTTCGCCGAGGCGTTGCCCTTGGGCACGAGCACCAGCAGCGAGACGTTGTGCGTCCGCCGCACCATGGCGTAGTCGCTGATCGGGTTGCGCGGGGCGCCGAGCACCGCGGTCAGCGCGTTCTCGGCGGTCTTGCCGATGGTGAAGGTCGAGGTCAGGTCGGTGCCGAAAACCGCCGTCGCGCGCTCATTGAGGCTCGAGAGCCCCAGCCCGGCGGCGAACCCGCCCTGCAGGATCTTCGCGGCGAAACCCAGCTGGCGCACCAGTTCGGCGCTTCGTGACGCGGAGCGGCCCTCGAGGTTGTCGGTCACCAGCACCGGGTAGATCACCGGCTGGGCGGCGGCGGCGCTGAAGGCGCCGGAGGCCTCCGCCGGGATCTCCGGCGCCGCGCGGCCGTCTTCGAACCGCGAGAAGAAGGACATGTCGACATAGACGTCGTAGGGCTGGTGGCGGGCGTAGGGGAAGGAACTGACCTGGAGGGTGACCAGGAAGGGTTCGTAGTCGTCGATCTTCGGCGTGTTGGCGAGCAGGCTGTTCAGGATCTCGACATACTGCTTGATGGCGGCGGCTGTCTGGTAGCGCAGCAGCGGATCATCCCCGGCCAGGGCGGTCTTCGCGGCGTCCTGCGGCAGGCCCGGCTGGCTCGAGGCCGTGCGCGTCGCGCCGGCTGCGGCGGGCGTGCCCGGAAGCTGGCCGTCGCCGCGGGCGAGCGTGCGCGAGCCGATATCGGTCGTCGGGGTCTCGGCCGTGCTGTCATTCGTCACCGTCCGGGTCGAGGTGACGCTGGTGGTCGGAGGCGCCACCTGGAGTTCGCCGGTGAAGGCGCGCAGCAGCTTTTCCTCGAGCGCGCCCGTGCGCGGGATGGCGGCGGCGAGCGCCCCGGCCCCGTCGAGCTCGAACTTGGGGGCGAGCTGTTCGCTCGCTTTTTTCCAGGGCTGGACGGCGAGCAGCGCGACCTGCGTCTCGCCCGCCTCGATCACCGACCGCACGTCGTTCTGTCTCAGGTCCGGCAGCCCGGTGCAGCCCGCGAGCAGGGCCAGCCCCCACAGGCCGAGCAGGACGCGGCGCGCGGCCGCGATCTTCGTGACGCCCAGGTGCATGGAACGATCCCCTCGTGCGTTTCCGGTTTCGGCGCCCCGGTTCCCGAAGGATCCGGCGCGGCGCAGCGCGCCGGCGGCGCCCCACGCGATCCTGCCCTCAGCGCGGCAACGCGGCCGCCAGGACGCGGCGGGCGTTCGCCCCCGCCAGGGCCTTGAGCCGCTCGGGCGTCAAGGGCAGCGCGGGCGGAGAGGTCGCGGCGCAGACGTCGGCCAGGCGCGGGTCGACCGCCTTCAGCGTGGCGCAGTCCATCTCGGCCAGCGCCTGCAAAAGCGCGGGCTGGTCGCCGGCGTCCATCTTCAACCGCACGGCGCCGTCGAAATCCGACCCGAGCGCGATATGCGCGAACGGGTCGATGGGCGCGGCGCCCGCCTGCGCGCGCCGGCCCAGGAAGGCCGGGTCCCGGGCTGCCTCGATCACCGCGACCAGGGAGGCGGCGAAACGCAGGGCGACCTCTGGCAAGTCGCCCGTCCGGCTGCACAGCGCCTCGGGCCAGTAACCGATGCCGACCACGCCGCCCGCGTCCAGGATCGCCTGGATCGAGGCGCGGTCGAGGTTGCGCGGCAGGGGGCAGACGGCCTGCACGCCGCCATGGGAATGCAGAAGGCCCGGGATCCGTCCCGCGGCGCCGGTTCCCGCCGCCGCCCTCCTCGCACGGACCAGCTCTGTGATCTGCGCTATGCTTGCGGGCGAGGCATGGGCGACATCGACGATGATCCCGCGCGCCATCATCTCGTCCAGCGCCCAGCGCCCGGCCGCGCTGAGTCCGGCGTCCTGGCGGGAGGGGTCGCGCAGCAGGCCGCAGTCTTCGCTGCCGACCGCCAACCCGTTGGCGAAACGGTGGGTGAGCGAGGCCATCCGCACCCCGATCCGGGCCAGCTCGGCCAGCTCGGCCCGCACCGCGGTCTCGTCGCCGCCGACCCAGTGCATGCCTTCGAGCGCGAAGAGCGCGCCTATCTCGCCCTGCGCCTCGGCGGCGTCGAGATCCGGGACGGTCCTCACCCGGCGCAGGCGCGAGCCTGGCTCGGCGATCCACTCCTCGAGGCGCGCGGCCTGGCGCAGCGCCCGCGCGCGGGGCGAGAGCACGGTCGCGGGATAGCGCGCCGCGCCGCCGAACAGGCGCAGCGGGACCTGCAGGTCCAGCCCGTCCGAGGGGATGCACACCCCGGGCTCGCCGGTGACCGGGTCCGTGTAGCCTTCATGCAGTGGGGTGATGGTCGGCGCGGCGAAGACCTGCAGGTCGGTTCTCCCCTCGCGCAGCAGCTCGAGGCTGACATGGCCGTGGCCGCGATGCTCGGGCAGCAGGTCCGACAACTCGCGCGTCCAGAGCAGCGTGTCGGCGTGCAGGTCGGCGATATAGAGCGCATCGGCCTCGTCGCAGACCTTCCGGCCCTCGCAATGGATGGGGGCGGACGGCGGTTCATATCGATTGTCCGCGACGCGTTCGAGCACGGACGAGGGCAAGCTGCAGCCCGCCAGCACCGAGGTACCGAGCGCCGCCGCGGCGGCGGCGCGTTTGAAACGCGCCTTCATGCGCGGGCCGCGCCCTGGGCGGCGTCCAGCTTCTTCATCCAGGGGATCTGAACGGGATCGATCCCGGCGCCAGCGTAAAACGCGTCGAGCCGCTTGCGGGTCTCTCGGCCGGGCGCGAGACCGTAGAACTCCACCGCGTTGAGGCCCATCGAGGCGGCGCGGTTCTGCTCGGGCAGCAAGGCTTCCAGGAGGGGGCGGTATTGCGGTCCGGCCATGCTCGCGTCCGGCATGTGCCAGTCGGTGCCATACATCACACGCTCCGCCAGGGCGCCGTTCTCCTCGAGGAACCGGGTGAAGGCGGGCGCGAAATCGCGCAGCGCCTTCTTCTCCTCGCGCTCGGCCTCGTCGTCCGAGCGTCGGTCGACCAGCCGACGCATCGACCGTTCGCCCCGGAGGTGGGGTTGCGCATGCCAGGCCGCCGAGCGCACCAGTTCCGCCATGTCGGAGGAGTCGAGCCACAGGTTGCGGCCCGGGTCGTCGGCGATGCCTTCCATCGCCGTCTCCAACCATCGAGAGGGGCGCAGCTTCCCGTTCTCGAACATCACCCGGCGGCGCTTCGGCGGGCCCAAAAGCGGCTGGCGTTCGTTGTACTGGTCGATGAAGCCCCCGGCGAAATGGCCGAGACAGACGCGGACCTGCTCGGTGCGGGCGACTTGGGCCCAGTGGTCGGAAGAATTCGTCCAGTCCGCGGGATCTTCGGCGTCGCGCATGCAGTCCTTGTTGATGAACAGGCTGTCGGCGTTGTGCGTCAGGATCGGGACGTCGTACTTGCGGCACAGGCGGTAAAGGCAGTCCATCGCCTCGTTCATGCCCTCGGCCGCATCGGGCTCCAGGGCGCAGCCCCCGCTGCGCAGGGCGCGGTTGTTCACGCCGTACATCGCGTTGTCCAGGGGATCGAAACCCGAACTGGGGTGCAGCTTCACGCCGACGAAACCGTGGTTGAGGATGGCGTCCTCGACCAGGCGCAGGGGCGAGCGCTCGGACTTGCGGTTGCGGAACTGGCGGAGCGGATGGAACGCAACGAGCGGCAGGAAGCGCCCCCGCGTGGCCAGCGACAGGGCGCGGTAGAAGGCGATCTGCTCTTCGATGGTCTCGACCCGCGTCTCTTCCGGGTCGAGCCCGAGGGGGCTTTCGTAGAAATCGACCATCGACGGGGTGAAGAGGTCCATCTCGGGCCAGAGATGCATCATCATCGCGGCGTTGCGGGCGCGCATGCTGAAAAAGCCCGACAGCCGCCCCTTGCCATACGCGATCTCGCTGCCCGCGGCCGAGCGGGACAGGAACAGACCGCGCTGGTTCTCGGCCACCGCCCGGCAGAACTGCGCCCGCGCCTCGGCCGGGTCGGCGGACAAGGCGAGTTCGGACAGGAAACGGGTTTCGGCGGCGGCGAGGTGGGTGGAGAGGCTGGTGATCGCCTCGCCGACGCGGATCACGAGGCCCGCGGCGACATCGATGGCGATGTTGACGTCTTCGCCGTGCACAAACCGGCGATTGAGGAAGGAGGCGGCATGGGCATCGCGGTGGTTCAGCAGGTGACAGTGCGCGTCCACCCTGAACAGCGCCCCATCCGCTTCGAGGGCGCATGTATTCGCGATTTCATCGACGCGTGACTTTGGAATTCCGCATCCAGTCAACGCCGCGGAGCCGAGCAGCCCCAGCGCGGTTCTTCGGCTTATTTCCAGCACTGGGCATCCCCTCCCTCTGGCTCCGACAAGCCTACGTGATTCGCTGCGGGAGGTGATGGGTTTTTATGAGAAATTTACGGAACCTTGGGGGGATTTGGTCGGGTTGTTTTTCTGGGCTTCCTGCAAATGACTGAGTGGAATTGCAAATTCCCCAATTTTGTCTCGGGGCTTGGTGCGGAGACATTGGTTTGGGGGTCAGGCGGCCTCCCCCTCCGCCGCATCCGTGAACAGCGCCAGCAGGATATCCGGCCGACCGCCGCCCGCCAGCGCCTCGCGCAGGGCCGAGAGGCGGGCCGCGGCGCGGCGGATCGCCGGGCGCGTGGGCGTGCGGGCCAGGGCCTCCAGCGCCGCCGCGGCCGCCGCGTCGATGGCCGCCGCTTCGTGCGAGTCCTCGCGCAGCAGCGCCATCGGCTCGACCTGCCGGCGACGCAGAAGGCCGCCCGCCAGCTGCGCCGGGTACTGGATGTTGCCGGTGAAGCTGGGCCGCTTGCCGAACTCGGGGATGCAGCCGTGGATCGAGCGCGCGGCATGCAGCGCCAGCGCCGAGGTCGAGGCGGGCGCCAGCCGTGCGGCCGCCCCCTCGGAACGCGACAGGATGAAGGCCGCGCAGGCGGTCTCGTCCCGCAGCTCCCAGTCGCGCAACGGACGGGACAGCAGGAACCGCAGCGCCCTGTCCTCCACCGCCGGGCTGCGGGCGATGCGGCCCACCGCCTGGTAGCGCAGCACGCGCATGGGCGCGCGGCCGGGCAGGGGAGAGCGGCCCGCATCCTCGCCCTCCCAACTGTCGATCAGCAGCTCCGCGACCTCCTCCGGGCAGCGGCGGAACTGCCAGCTGAGGAACTTGAGCGCGGCGTTGCGGCCCGGTCCGGCGCGGCGCAGCTCCTCCATCGCCATGTCGGTGACGGTGTCCAGCGCCGCGCGGGTCTCCGGGCCGATGCGTTCGGGCAGCTCGCCGTCGCTGGTCATCCAGTAGGCGGCGCCGGTCTGGGCCGCCGCGGCGTCGGCCAGCACCTGCCAGTCCGCGGTCCCGGCATGGGCGGCATGGCGCAGCAGCGTTTCGAGGCGTCCGCCCCATTTGTCGTCGCCCCAGTGGATGGTCGAGCAGGGCAGGACCAGCCGCTCCGGCACGACCGGGGGCGGGCGGCGCAGGCTGTCGATCACCGCGTCCCAGGACAGGTCCAGCGGCGTGGCGGCGGACCAGTCGACCTCCCACCGTCGCCCGCCATCGGGCGCGCGCAGCAGCACCCGCGCGCGGCCCGCGGCGGGGGTCTGCTCGACGGTCAGCTCCACGGGCGTGTTCTCGGCGAAGGGGGCCCCGAGGGGCACCGACGCCTCGCGCGGGCGCGCCTCGGCCTCTTTGCGCAGGTGGATGGTGATGGCGTCCTTGCCGGCGGGGATCAGCAGCCGCGCGGGGCGGGGGCTGCGATAGACTTGGCCCGCGGGCAGGGTTTCGTCCGGGTCGACCAGGTCGAAGCTGCGGGGCTCGTCCGCGTCGAAGACGATGGTGGAGATGACCGGCAGGAAGTCGAAATAGACCGGCTCGCGCCGCGACAGGCGCTCGGCGGCGACCAGCGCCCCGCGGGCGACGGCCTCGGGGGGCAGGAGCACGGGGCGGGTCTGAAGAGCGGCGAACAGGGTCTCGACGGCGGTGCGGGCGGCGCCGTCGGCAAGCGTCTCCAGCAGCACCACGTCGCACGCCGCCAGGTGCGCGAGGTCCTCCGGGGCGACGGGGAAGGCTGCGCAGTCGAGGGGCGCGGGCGGGGTCATCGTCACCCAGTCGCCATTGCGCAGCCGCAGGACCTCGGGGCGCGCCGGAAGGCCGAGCGCGAGCGGGCCCGCGGCGCGCGTCGCCTGCGGCGCGATGCGCCAGGCGTCGGGCAGGGCGGCGGCCAGGGCGCCGGTCGCCTCCCCCAGCCGCGGCGCGTAGCCGAGAGGGTGGGGCAGCAGCAGCCCCGCGCTGCGCCGCTCGGGGGCCAGCACCTCGTGCTCGCGCCCGGCCTCGCGGCGGATGCGCAGGGTCTGAAGGGTGAAGCCCGCGGCGCAGTGGTCGACCACGCCCACGGTCATGCCGTCGGCAACCAGTCCGGCCTCGATGGCGTGGAGGGCGGCCAGCACCGGGCGCCACACCAGCAGGCGCCGCCCGACACCCATCAGGGCCATCGCCGCCAGAAGCCGTTCCTGCAGCCCCTCGTCCGCGTCGGGCAGATCGTCGAGCGGCGCGACGGCGATGCGCGCGCCGCGGGCCATCCCGTCCATCGCGGCGGCGAGCAGCTCTGGCGCGTCCGCCCCCGCCCCGGGGCCGAGCAGGTCGCGCACCGGGCGGCGGCGCTCCTCGGCCCCGACCTCGCCCCAGCCGCCGCCGCGGCCATGGGGCGCCAGCGCCGCCATCTCGCCGCCGATCCAGCCGCGCCCGTCGATCTCGGCGCGCACGACGTCAGGCAGGACCAGCGGCGCGCCGACATGGGCGCCGCCAAGCTCCTCCTCCTCGCCGGGGCGCAGCTCCCAGTTCCGCGCGTGGATGTCGCGCCAGCCGTTGAGGTCATATCCGCAGAGCCGCTGGGTCATGCCCCGGCCCCCCAGATGTCCGAGCGCAGGTAGGCGCCGAGCGCCGAGAGCCCGTCCCCGAGCGCGGCGCCGGAGGCGCCCAGGGCGATGGCCTCGATGCGCGTGCGCGGGCCTTGCCTCGCCTTGCGCGCGAAGGGCCCGTGCGCGGGCGTCAGGATCAGCCCGTCGCGCAGAATCTCGTCGCTCGGCACGCGCTGGAGTTCTTCGAGGGTGTCACGCGCCTGCTCCGCAGCGGCGGCGGGATTGATCCGTTCCATCGCATGGGGCGTCCAGATGGCGATGTGGCGGGGAAAGTCCCGGGCGCCGGGCGTGTGCACCGTCATCAGCGCTTGCGCCCGCGCCACGGCGCGCCGCGGGCCGACGCCTTCGGGGCGGGCGCGGACCTCGACGATGCGGCCCGTCTCGCGCAGCCAGAAGGTGGCGAGCGGGGCGCCGGGGGCGAAGAACCGCCCGTGCACCGCCTCGTCGCGCCAGATGATCGGGGATTGGGCGACCAGTTCCGCCTCGTCCAGCGCCTCGAGCGAGAGCACGCAGGCCAGCACGCAGAAATCGGTCCAGGTCTGCGCCTGCCAGGCCCAGAGGTCGTCCTCGCGCCGCGCCATCTGCAACAGCAGCACCCAGGCCTTGTGGATCGCGCGGTAGTCGGGGTCTTGGGACAGCACGTAGTTCGGCTGCATCCCCGGCGCGGCGCGGGCGACGCCCTTGTCGGCGAGGGTCCGTTCCAGCAGGGCGCAGCGCTTGCGGTGCGCCTCGACCATGGCCCAGCGCCGGCCGCCCTGCGCATAAGGATGCTCGCGCAGCCAGCCGCGGGCGACCGAGGCGGCCAGCTCGCAATAGGAGCGCAGCACGCGGTTCTCGGGCGTGTCGAAATTCTCGCGCCGGACGATCCCCAGGATGCGCTGCTCCGGCCCGGCGCGTTCGGCGGTGGTGCGGCCCGGGCGGCGGGCGAGGGCGAGCATCGAGGCGCGGTCCACCTCCTGCACCCGGGCGACGGGCACGGTTTCGCGGGCGCGGCGCAGCACCCGGCGCAGGCGCGGCTCGAGGCGCTCCAGCGGGCGGCCGAGGTCGCGGGCCTGGCGGACGATCTCGGCCATGCGCGGGTTGGCCTCGTCCCGCGCCCGGTCCCAGGCGGCGCGCAGGCGGGGCCAGGTGCGGGCGGGATCGTCGAGCGCCTCCTCCAGCTCCTGCACCCGGGCGAGCACCTCGTTCATCCGGCGCAGCGCCTCGGCGCCGCGTTCCTCGGCCTCGCCCTGCGGATCCTGGCCGCGCCTGGGCCGGACGGGGAAGCCGCGGCGGGGCGGGTCTTCGCCGGATGCGCTGCGCGGATAGGGGTGGAGCAGCAGGCGGCGACCGCCTGCGCGCATCAGGAGGGAATGCGCCCCGGGGACCGCTGCGCCGTCGTCGGCCTCGGTCAGCAGGCAGTCGGCGGGGGCGAAGGGGCGCGAGAGCGCCTCCCGCCCCCAGGGGCGCGACAGGCGGCGCATCAGCGGGACACGCCGGACCAGGTGAAGCGGCCCGACTCCGCCATCGACTGCGCAACCGACGCCTCGATCGCCGTGGCCAGCGGCTCGTCGCCGAGGCGTTCGTGCACCAGCTTCTGCAGGTCCTCGAACGGGCCGCGCAGCTGCTCGACCTCGACCCCGCGCAGCTTGGGCAGCAGGCGCATCTCCACCTGGTCGGCCAGCGCGTCGCGGATCCGGTCGCCGCCATCCACGGGGCTGTAATTGGCGACGTAGTGCTTCATCGCCTTCTCGAGCCGGTGGCCGAAGGGGCGGTGCATGCCGCGCATCACGTCTGCAAGGCGGACGATCTCCTCGTCGACCGTGGACACGTCGCCGGACGGCAGGCCCGGCTGCACCCAGCGCGCCCAGCGACGCCGCGACAGCGCCTCGGGCGCCGCGGGCGAGGCGTGCGGGCGGACCCCGGCGGCGAAGGTCTTCGGCGCCGGGAAGCGCAGCACGTTGGCGCGGTCCACGACCTTGTCCGACAGGGTCTGGGTGCTCTCGTCCTCGTTCATCGTCCCGGCGAAGAGCAGGTTGTACCCTGGGAAGATCCGCGGCGCGCCCGTCCCGTCCTTCATCAGGATCTCCAGCTCGATCTCCGCGTCCTTGCGCAGGCGCGCGTCGCCCACCTCGGCGGCGGAGGGCCGGCTTTCGAGGCGGCTGAGGAAGTCGGAGAAGTAGTACTCAACCCGCGCCAGGTTCATTTCGTCCAGCAGCACCAGCAGCATGGAATCGCCGAACGGCGTGTCGGGCCGGTTCACCGCGTCCATGTGCCAGAGCGCCTGCGCCAGGTCGGTCGGCCGGTAGCGCCCCTCGATGTAGTTGTAGAAGCCCATCAGGTCCTGCGGGCTGTCCCAGCGCGGCTGCACCGGAACCTGCAGAAGGCCGATGCCCATGGCGGCGGCGTACTGGCGGGGCAGCTGGCTCTTGCCCGTGCCCGAGATGCCGGCGAGCACGGCCATCTGCGTGCTTTCGTTGACCTTCATCGCGGTGTGGAAGGCGTGGACCTGGCGGTCGTGATAGACGAGGCCCTGACCCGCGAGGCGCGCCTTCACCCGGCGCAGGGCGTCGGCCTCGTCCGCGGCGGTGCTGTCGGGCAGGTCCTGGAGGGTGGAGAGGACGGCGGGGATGGTGAGCAGGTCGCGCAGCGGGTCGGCGCCGTCGCCGCCCTGCGCGGACCCGCCTGCGCCCTCGGCCTGCGATTTCATCTCCTCGATCCGCGATTTCAGCGCGGCAATGCGGGCGTTGAGGCCGGCTTCCTCCTCGCGCAGGGGCGAGAGGTCGAGGTTCAGCGCGGCCTGCTCTGCGCGCAAGGTCTCGAGCGCGTCCGAGACCTTGGCGCGCGCCTCTTCCTTGCGCTGCAGCTCCGCCTCCGCCGCTTCCAGGTCGCGCGCGCGGGCCGCGATGTCTTCCTCGAGCCGCGCCGTGCGGCTGCGGGCGGCTTCTTCCTCAGCCTTGGCCTCGGACAGCGCGGACTGCGCCTCCTTCAGCTTTTCATCGGCCTGTTCAAGCAGCTTCAGCGCATCCCGCTTCTCGTTCAGCGCGCCCTCCAGCGCCTGAAGCGCCTCCGCGCCCGCGGCGAGCCGCGCCTCGATGCCGTCGAGCTTCGCGAGCTTCTCGCGGTGCGTTGCCAGCTTCTCCTCGGCTTCTTTCAACTCAGACGTCACCGCGGTGTGTTCGCCGACCTTGGCGTCCACTTCGCCCTGGAGGGCAGTCAATTCATCACGCATATCCTGTTTGCGCGCCCATTCGATCTCCAGCTCCTCGAGGCGCCGCTTCACGGCTTCCGCCTTGGCCTGGTTCTCCGCGACATCCGTCAGCGCGGCTTCGCGTTCGCGGATGCGTTCGTCGAGCTGCGCTTTCTCGGCCAGCTTCATCTCGTACTGGGCCTGGAGTTCCTCGACGGTGCGCATCGGCCCGGCCGCGCTGGCGACGGCGTCGTGGCGGATGGCGAGGAAGGTCTGCAGCAGGAACAGCAGCGCCGCCGCTCCGGCGAGGACGAGGATGAGCGTGAAGGTGTCGGTCATCGGTCAGGGTCTCCGGGTCATTCGGACGGGGTCGGCGCGGCGGGCGCCGCGGGCGTAGAGGCGGGAAGCGCCTCCGCCTCCGTTTCCGCCTCGACCGCCGCGGCGGGCCTCGCGGCGGCCTGCTTGGCGGCGTCGATCCGCGCCAGCGCATCCGCGGCCTGCGCCTCGGCCGTCCTGAGCTTGAGCGTGTCTAGGTCTTCCATCAGCGCGCCGCGCCGCCCGCGAAGCTCGGCCAGTTCGGCCCGCAGCGCCTCTGCCTCGGCACGTGCTTCGGCCAGCCCGGTCAGGCGGTCCTGCGCCTCGCGCGCCTGCGCTGCGGCGGCCTGCGCCCGGGCCTCGGCGGCCTCGCGTGCTGCCTCTGCGGTCTGCTCCGCCTGCTCGGCGGCCCCCACGGCGCCGTTGAGGCGCTCAAGCTCAGTGCGCGCCGACGCGATCCGGGTTTCCAGCGCCGCCAGCTCCTCCTGCCGCTCGGCCAGGGCGGCGAGGCGCTCTTCCGCCGCCTGCCGCGCGGCCTCGGCCTTCTGCGCGGCCTCGGACGCTTCGGCTTCGCGGGCGGTCGCCGCCTCGATACGGCTCTGCAGCGCCGCGAGGGTGCGCCGGGCCTCGTCTCGCTCCGCCTGCACCTGCGCCACCTCGACCCCGAGCGCGTCGCGGCGGCTCCTCAGGCCCTCAAGGGCCTGTTCGGCGGCGTCGCGCGCGGCCTCGGCCTGCGCCAGGCCGCCGGCGCGCGGCTGAAGCCGTGCGATCTCCGCCCGGACGGCCTCGAGATCGGCCTGCGCCTGCGCGCCTTCCTGTTCCAGAGAGGCCAGCGTGGCCTGCGCCGCGCGCGCCTCCTCTCGCGCCCGCGCCGCCTCGGTGCGGGCTGCGTGTCCATCCTTGATGGCTGCTGCGGTCTCCGCACGCAGCGCCGAGAGGCGGGCGTCCAGCGCCTGCTGCGCGTCGCGCGCCGCTTCGGCTTCGGCCTGGAGCGCGGCCAGCGCCCCCTGCGTGTCGCTTTCCTGCGCGCGAAGGTCTTCGAGCCGGGCGGCGGCGGCCTGCGCCGCGGCCTCGGCGCCCGCACGGTCTTTGCGGGCCTGTTCGATCTGCGGACGCAGCGCGTCTTCCTCGGCCCGCAGGTCTCTCACCGTGGCGCGCAGGCTTTCGGCGTCGCTCCGCAAGCCGGGCAGGGCGCGTTCCAGCGCCGTGCGTTCGGCGGCGAGCGCCTCGCTGCGGGCGACCGCTGCCGTCAGCTCTTCCTTCTGCTGCGACAGTGCGGCGACCTCCTGGCCGAGGGCATCCCGCGTCGCCGAGAGGTCGTCCCGCGCCTGTCGCAGGGTCGTCACGGCGACGTCGAGACCCTTGCGGTCCTGCTCCAGCGCCGTCTTCGCGTCCACGAGCTGGGCGAGCTCGGCCGAGAGCGTGTCGTGCCGATCCGTGGTCTTCGCCAGGTCCGCCTGCAGGCCCGTCAGCGCGCGCCGCATCTTCTCGCCCGCCGCGATGGTCGCCTCGGCCTGAGCCGCTTCCTCGCGCAGCGCCGGAAGCCGCGCCCGCTCGGCCTCGATCCCCGCCGCCTCGGCCCGCATGGCCGCAAGCTGAGCGTCGAGGCCCTTCCACTCCGCCCGCAAGCGCGCCACCTCGCGGGCCACCTGGTCGCGCGCCGACCGCGCGTCGTCGCGCAACTGCTCATGATAGGCGATGTTGCGCGCGATGGTCCCGTATTCGCGGTCAAGCTCCATCACCTTCACCGCCAGCGCGCCCAGCGCGGCGACGCAGGCCCCCCCGAGAAGCGCCGCGAGGACGGTGCGGGCCCGTTTACGCCCGAAGGTCACGTTCGACGATGTCAAGGCATCCCTCCATGTCGTCATTCAACTCGTCGACCCAGAACCGGCGCACCTTCCAGCCGAGCGAGCGCAGCTGGTGGTCGCGCCACAGGTCCGAGGTCTTGCGCCGCCCGTCGGCGGTCATGTGCCAGCGGCGCCCGTCGACCTCGAGGTCGAGCTTCACGCCCCCTTCGCCGAACAGGGCGAAATCCAGCCTGCGCCCGGCGATGAAATGCTGCGGGTGCGGCTCCAGCCCCCTGGCCTTGAGGGCATGGAACACGCGCCGCTCCCACTCGCTGTCGAACAGGCCCGCCGACGCGGGACGGGGCGGCTCGGTCGCGAAGGCGGCGAGGCGGGCGAGCGCGCGCACCTTGCCGCTGCGCGCGAAGGCCTGGTCGCCGAACACATGCGCCACCGCCCGCGCCCGGCTGATCGCCACGTTCAGCCGCCGCCAGTCGCGCGACAGGAAGCTGGTCTGGCTCATCGGGCTGGCCGGGCCGATGCAGGGCGAGAACAGGACCAGGTCCCGCTCCTGCCCCTGGAAGCTGTCGACGGTGGCGACGCGCAGGTCGGCGCGCGCCGCGGCCTCGGGGCTCACCTGCTTGCCGACGGCTTCGGTCAGCGCCGCGACCTGGGCGCGGAAGGGCGAGATCACCCCGACCGAGCCGTCATAGCCCTGCACCTCCAGCAGTTCGTGCAGATGCGCGGCGACGGCGCGCGCCTCGGCCGGGTTGTCCTTGCCGGGGACCGAGGGCGCGGGGACATGGGTCCAGGCGATGCCGGGCTTCTGCCCCTTCGGCGTCTTCAGCCGCCCCATGTCCACCGCGGGGCGCAGGCCGCCCTGGTAGAACTCCTGGTTCAGGTAGTCGACGATCCCGGGGGCCGAGCGGTACTGGTCGCGCAGCATCGCCGCCGCGGCGCCGGGGGCGGCGCGCGCGAGGTCGAACAGCGCTTGGCGGCTTTGCGCATATCGGCTCATCGTTGCGGGCGCGAGGCCGTGCGTCTCCATCAGGTTGCGGTCATGGGCGAGGCCGAGCTGGCTGATGAAGCTCAGCTGGTTGCGGTCGCCGACGATCACCGCCCGGCGGGCGCGGGCGAAGAGGGGCAGGGCCGAGGCGATGTCGCACTGGCTCGCCTCGTCGATGATCACCAGGTCGAACAGCGCCGGCGCCAGCGGGATCCGCTTGGGCGCGCCGAGGAGCGAGGCGAGCCAGAGCGGGCGATGCGCGATCGTCTGGCGGGCGAGCTCCGCGGGCGGATGGCCCCTGCGCCCCGACAGCTCGTGCGCGCCCCAGGCGTCGGCGAGGGAGAGGCGGTCCTCTTCCTTCATCGCGGCGCGGGCGGCGAGGAAGCGCGGCAGGGCCTCGCGCGCCTTCTCGGCGATGGCGTCGCCCAGTTCGACCGGGTCGTCCCAGGTTTCCGGCGGTAGGGCGCGCAGTGCGTCCAGTTCGTCCTGCAGCCGCTGCCGCGCGTCGACGGGCGCGGGCATCGCCGCCGGGGCGCCGCGCAGCCAGGCGAGGAGGCGGGCGAGCAGACCGCGGGGCGGCTCTTGCACCGGCGGCTCTTCCTCGGCCTCGGGAAGCGCCTCGATCCGCTCCAGCAGGTCCGCCATGTCGCAGCGCCGCGCTTCCTCGCGCCGCCGCGCCCCGAGCCCGTCTCTGCGCCGCTGCGACAGGGCCTGCAGCGCGCGTCCCACCGCGGCGTCCGGCGGCGGCGCGGCGCGGCCCGGCGCCATGGTCAACTCCTGCAGCACGGCGGAGAGGGACACGTCCACCTTCTTCGCCGGGTCCAGCGTGCGGACCATGAAGGCCACGTTCTCGGCCAGCCCGCCCAGCCGCTCCTCCACCGCGTCCAGCGCCTGGTGGTTCTTGGACCCGACCAGCACCGAGCGCCCGGCGGCGAGCTCGGATGCGGCCATGGCGACGATCACCTGGCTCTTGCCCGTGCCGGGCGGGCCGGAGACCACCGTCAGCGGCGCCGAGAGCGCGCTGTGCAGAGCGTCCAGCTGCTCGGCGTTCAGCGGGCCGAGATTGATCGCCGGGGCAGGACGGGCGGCGCCGGGCGCGTCCCCGGCGCCCAGCAGCCCGCCCAGCGCCGTGCCCGCAAGGGTCTCGTCATCCCAATCCGCGATGGCCCCGAGGTCGCGCACCACCCCTTGGGTGAAGCTCGATTCCGTCGGCAGGAACAGCGCGGCCATGTCGTGCAGCCCCGGCGCCGAGAGCGGCAGCGACGGCGCCAGCCGCTCCGGGTCCAGCCGCCCGCGCAGGGCGCCCGAGGCGGCCTCGCGCAGGATGTCGCGGAACTCCTCGAACGGCAGGCCCACGCCCTCGGTCCCCTCGAGCCGCTCGCGCAGGTCCGCCTGGCTCCAGCCCAGCCCGCGCGCCGCGTCCCGCAGCCAGTCGGGATTGGCGAAGACCGCGTCGGTCTCCACCGTCACCTCGATCATCTCGCCCGCGCGCCGCCAGGTGGCGGGCAGCAGGCCCACCGGCCAGATCGCGGGCGCGCCGGATCTCTCCCCCAGCGCGATGGGCCAGCCGAGCGCGAGGCTCCGCTCGCCGCCCTCGCGCCGCAGCAGCGCCTTGCGGAACTCCGGCCCGAGGCGCTCGGTGTGGATGCGCAGCTGCACGCCGCGCCCGGCATCCGGGACGAAGCGCCCGGCGCCGTGGACCAGCTGCCAGGCGGCGCCGTGATCCTCGGGCGGCACGGTGGTGGAGCCGCGCGGGTCGTCGCGCAGCGCGGCCTGATAATAGGCGATCAGCGCGCGCAGGGGCGGGGCGGGGGGCTCGGCCGCGGCGACCGGCGCGTCGTCGGCGGCGTCGGGGAGCGGGACGCGAAGGATCTCCGCCTGCACGGCCGAGAGCCGCTCTGCGGCGCCTGGGTCCGTCGCGCCCTCACCGCCGCCGGGCCCTGCGTCCCCGGGCCGCCGGGGCGCCGTCACCGGCAGCCAGCGCCCATCGCGCGACCGGCGCACCAGCCCGAGCTCGACCAGCTCGTCCAGCTCCGCCAGCACCTGGCGGCGGGCCAGCGGATCGAAGTCCTGGTCCATCAGGCGCAGGAGCTCGGCGGTACGTTTGCCCGAGGGAAAGGCGCGGATGACGCGAAGCGTCGGGGACATGTGCGCGGCCTCGCAGGTCGACAGGAGGAACCGGCCCCTGCATGCCGGTGCGGCGCAGCGGCTTGTGGTGAACATATTCTTAATCCGCCGCGGTATTTCAAGGGCGCATCTGCATCTCGCCACCCGGTTATGGGCAGAAGGCGCCCCTGTTCTGTGGCAATAGGAAACGCGCGCCCAGGGGGCGCCGCGCGCCGCCGCTTCGCCCGGCCGCCCTCAGACCACCCAGAAGCCCTCCGCGCTCTCGAACGGCGCGGCGTCGCCATAGACCTCGGAGCGCGCCATCCCGTCGGCCCCGACCGCGTAGACCCGCAGGCTGTCGCCGGGGCCGAGCAGGTCCTCGATCCGGCGGCCGAGGCGGGACGCGCGGCGGCGGGACATGCGGGCCTCGAAGACCGAGCGCTGCACGCGGGTGCTCTCATCCTCCAGCAGGCGGGCGATGCGGCGGCGGCGACGGTTGTCCGACACATCATAGGTGAAGACGGTCAGCATCTCCTGCACGGGCATTTCGGTCCTCCGCGGCATTTACTTGTGGACATCTGCACGCTCATTTCGGAGGCTCCGAGGAGGTCGCGCAAGCGGAAATCGGGCGGATTCGTCCGCAGGTTTTCTGCAAGTGTTTGAAAGGAGGGTGTTATTTTGAATTTTTCCGCCATCCAGGTGCGTTTCGGCGGATTTTGGATGGACCGTCGGACGTCGTCTGCAGATTTTTGTCTGGGAAGTCATGTCCTTCAAGGGGTTGCAGAGATGCGGTCCGGCGAAGAGACCCGCGTGGAAGCGGATTGAGACTCCAGCCGAACGCTGGCAGTGAAGGTGGGGTCGGTCCGGCGAAGAGACCCGCGTGGAAGCGGATTGAGACAGGCCCGCGGCCTTCGACAGGGCGATGGCGGCGTCCGGCGAAGAGACCCGCGTGGAAGCGGATTGAGACCCACGGGTAGTCCGTGGCCACCAGCGCCCACAGGGCGAGGACGGCCGTCCGGCGAAGAGACCCGCGTGGAAGCGGATTGAGACAAGGCGGCGCAGGGCGCCGACCCGCTTCCGCGTCCGGCGAAGAGACCCGCGTGGAAGCGGATTGAGACAGTGCTTGCCGGTGGAAGAAAGCAGAAGCATGTCCGGCGAAGAGACCCGCGTGGAAGCGGATTGAGACCGGCACGTCGGCGGTGAACTCCACATAGAGCGTCCGGCGAAGAGACCCGCGTGGAAGCGGATTGAGACCTGACATCGGGGTGCCCCGTCTCAATTTGAAGCCCATGTCCGGCGAAGAGACCCGCGTGGAAGCGGATCGGTCACTCCGTCGGGCGCCAGGGCGTCCAGGGCGTGCGGTCCGGGGACAGGCAGTGCGCCGCGAAGGCCGAGGCCTCGGCCTGGACCAGGCGTCGCCAGGACAGGCGGCGTTTGCCCGGCCGCGCGGGGGCGGGGCGGGCGACCGCCTGCTCATACCCCTCGATCAACGCCTTGCGCCCCGGGGCGGTCAGGCGGATCGCCGCGCCCTCGGGGCGGAACATCTCCGCCCGCAGCCGCCGATTGGCGAACAGCGCCGCCGCCACCCCCTCGGTCAGCGGCGCGCGGAACGGCTCCATCAGGTCCCAGACCAGCGCCTCGCCATCCGCCTGCGCCTCGTGCAGCACGCCGAAGCCCGGATGCAGCCCGCGCCGCATCAGCGCCGCGCGCACGTCGCGGGACAATGACCCGGTCAGCCAGTTGATCGCGGCGTTCGCCGGGTCATGCCCGGGGCGGGAGCGGCGGCGCGGCGCGGTCGTCGCCCCCTCGGCCTTCGCCTCGAGCAGCGCGAAATAGGCGGGCCAGTAGAGCTTCGCCGCCGCGCCTTCATGGCCGCGCAGGCTGGCGGGGTCGGCGTCCTCGGGCAGGGCGCGGATCCGGCGGCCGAGCGCCCGCGTGGCCTCGAGCGCCTCGGGCAGGGGCGTCGCGCGCTGCATGGCCCGCAGCCGCGCCCGCATTCCCGCCATGCGCGACAGCACGAGCCCCCGCGCCGCCGCCGCCCGCGCGTCGTCCGAGAGCGAGAGCCGCGCCTGCGCCAGCTGCAGCGCCCCGCGCCGCTCGGCCCCCGCGGGCGAGAGCCAGCCGAGCGTGCCGCCCTCGCCGTCCACGAAGGCCAGCTCGGTGTCGGTCATCAGCGCGTGGCGCAGCGCCTCGGTGTCCGCCTCGGCGCCGGGGCCGAGCTCGATCCGGTCCACCCGGCGATGGGCGAGGGCGAGGAGGGGGCGGCCCTCCGGTCCCTGCACCTCGAACGAGAGGTTGCGCAGCACGAGGCGCCGGTCCTCGCCCGCCAGGTGCAGCACGCGGGCGCCGCGGTCGAGGCCGCCCGCCCGTTCGCGCGCGACCTCGGCCGCATCGCCGTCGCGGGCGCGCAGCTCCGCCTCGTCCTCGGCCGCGACGGCGCGCAGAAGCTCCACCGGGTCGTCATCGGGGTCGTTCACCTGGCGCATGGTCAGCGAGCGGACGAAGAGGTGCCCAAGGAAGCGGAAGCCCCCGTCGAAGCTGGTCACCCGGGTGCGGTCGTCGCGCAGCTCCAGCCCCGCGGCGTCGAGGGCGTCCGCGGCGATCCCCAGCGCGCCATGCGCCTTCGCCTCGCCCTTGCACAGCAGCACGAAATCGTCGGCGAAGCGCACGATGCGCACCCCCGGCCGCTCCATCGCGTCGTCGAGCGCGTCGAGATGCAGGTTCGCCAGCAGCGGCGAGAGGGGCGAGCCCTGCGCGAGGCCGCGGCCCGGGCTCTCCAGCGCCTGGCCCCAGTGTTCGACCCAGAGCGCGACGAGCGCCGCGACCCGCCCGCCGCCCTCGTGCCCGGCCAGCGCGGCCTCGAGGCGGGCGAGCAGGGCGTCATGGGGAATGCGTTCGAAGCAGCGGCGGATGTCGGCCTCGACCACGTGGGTGAAGCCCTGTCGGCGGTAGCGGTCGATGGCCTGCACCGCCTGGTCGACCGAACGTCCGGGGCGGTAGGCGAAGCTGGCCTCGGAGAACTCGGGGTCGAGCACGGGGGTGAGGGCGGCGGCGCAGGCGGTCTGCAGGATGCGGTCGCGGATCGAGGGGATGGAGAGCGGGCGCGTGCCGCCGGATTTCTTCGGGATGCGCAGCAGGCGCAGGGGGCGCGGGCGCCAGCGGTTTTCGCGCAGGGCCTGGGCCATGGCGGGCAGGGTGCGGGCGGCGCGGGGCTGGAAGGCGTCGATCGTCTCTCCGTCGCCGCCGGCGCAGCCGCCATTGCTGCGGACCTTGGCCCAGGCGTCGTCGAGGGCGCGCAGCTCGGCCATGTCGCGGAACAGGCCGCGCGGCGGGCGGGTGCGCGGCCGTTGCGTCACCGCGCGGCGCGGGGCAGGGTGGCGGGGGTCCGGGTGCGGGTTTCGGGCGAAATCGTCCGCAGGAAATCTGTATGTCCTTGGTATTTGGAGTGTATTCTGAAAAACATGGGCCGACTTTTCCTGGAGAGCTTCGAAGTGGAGGGCGAGAATTTTTCGTCTGCAGATTCTTGCTCGAATCGTCTTTTCGCGCAATGCTTTCCAGAGGTGCGGTCGGCAGCAGATACCCGCGTGGAAGCGGATTGAGACCCGCCGAATCCGGCGGCAGCGGCCCCGTTCAGCAGCGGGTCGGCAGCAGATACCCGCGTGGAAGCGGATTGAGACTGCGATTCCCAGCCGGCATTGATGCCTGCCAAGTCGGCAGCAGATACCCGCGTGGAAGCGGATTGAGACATAGATTTCTTCGGCATATATCATGCCGAGGACGTCGGCAGCAGATACCCGCGTGGAAGCGGATTGAGACTTGCCATCTGCGCCTTGTACGCAGCCCTATTTCTTGTCGGCAGCAGATACCCGCGTGGAAGCGGATCGAGACCTCGGCCCAGCTGCAGAATGCGAAAGGCCCCGGAGCGATCCGGGGCCTTTCGTCTGTCCAGCGCGGGCGGCGGCGTCAGTTGGTCTTGAGCACGCGGTCCTTCGCCCAGGGCGGCTGCGTGACCGCGTTCTTGCCCTCGTTCGCGCCGACGATCTTCTGCAGCTTGCGGTGCTCCTTGAGCGGCATGTACCGCAGCTCCGGCTCCCGCCCCTCCCAGGCCGCGGGGTCGGCGGCGGACAGCAGCGCCCGGATCGTATCGGAGCCTCGCCAGCCCGGGGCGGCGGCCTCCATCATCGCCTCGAACCGCGCGCGGAACGCGGCCGCGTCGGGCGCCTCGCCCCCGGCATTGGGGCGCAGCCGCAGGCGCAGCTCGATCCGCGCCTGGCCCGCCCCCGCGGCCTTGGCGCGGCCGATCATGTGGCGCAGGTGCGGATCGCCCCCCAGCGTCAGGGCCCAGATCAGCGCGCCCACCTCCTCGGCCGTCACGTTGTGGACCCGGATCTCGCCGTCGAAGCGCAGGGGCCGGTCCTTGCGGGGCAGCAGGAACCGGAGCTTCGAGCGGATGTCGGGATTGTCGTTTTCCGGCGGGGCGCCGGTGGGCTTGGCGAGGAACCGCTCCACCGCCTGCGCGTCGGCGTTGCGGGCGGGATAGACCTTGCGCCCGGCAAGGCGCGCCGTCGGGTCGGACCAGTCCTTGTCGGTTCCGCCGGAAAGGTAGAAGGGCGCATAGGAGGGGCGCGGGGCCGAGAGGATCGCGTCCTGCGCCGCGGAGATGCGCGGATCGGGATCGTCCAGCCAGGCGAAGCCGAACGAGACGCGGCCGCGCAGGTGGTTCATGCGGTGACGTTCGGTGCTCTGCCGGTCCGCGCCGTCCTCGGGTTCGCGGACATAGCCGAACAGGGCCTCGACGAAGTCGGGATCGCCGTCGCCGGGGACATGCCTGGGGTTGGAGCGCTTCAGGACGTCTTCGACCGAGTGGGCGTGGGCGCGTTTGAACACGCGCGCGATGCCGAGCTCCAGCACCTCGGAGTCCCCGATCCAGAAGACCGGGATCCGGCGGCCGGCGTCAAGGGTGGGCTTGAGCAGCGCCCACGCGCCATCAGGCTTGGGCGCGTGGCGCGAGGGCCTGCTGTTGTTGGCGACGAAGTTGTCCCAGACCTGTGCGGGCACTGTCAGGCGACGCCCGTGGCCCCTGGCGGCGAACACGGCCTCGCGCTTCTTGGCCTGGCCGAATGCGTTCTGCCGGTCCTCGTCGTCGAGGGTGCGCGTGGTGACCTTGCGCGTCGTCGGCGAGCTGTCGGTGAAGACCGGAACGCCGCTGAAATCTCCATCTCGTGCAGGGACGGCGCCGGGCGTCGGGCCTCTCTCATCAGGCAGGGTGGAGAATGAGCGCGCGGCGTCGAAGTCGACGCAGTCGCCGGGTTTTCCGTCGGTCATCTTGAAGGCGGCATAGCGTTTGAGCATGCCGCTTTGCAGCCAGGCGAGATGCATGCGCCCGTCGCCGCGTCCCTGACCCTGGAGGTCGCGGATGCGGATCAGGCGCCAGTCGCAGGGTTCGATCTCATAGGCGCCGGGTGTGTCCCGGGATTGCGTCAGCCAACCTGCGTTCACGTGCTTGCGGTCATTGCGCAGCATCGGGTGGTCGAAATCGCGGGTGGCGAAGCGGCGGTGCATGTTTGTCTGGTTCATGCGTCCGAAGGCGGCCGTCTCCACCGTCGCCCGGATCAGGCCGCGCAGGGTGGCGCCGGGGATGCAGCAGCGGTCCGAGATCTTCATCGGCCCCTGGGCGTCCCCGTCCTTCACGCCGATCAGCATCGGGCCGTCGAAGATCACCGAGATGTCGAGCGCACCGCAGAACCCTTCCGGGAGGGGCGTCGCGTGAAGGCCTTCATCCGGTTGGTCGCTCTCCAGCAGTGCGGCGACCTCCGGTTGCGGTCCGACGACGACGGTGTTGAGCGGCGTGAAGCGGTAAGGCGCCCGCCACCTCTCCCTATCTTCCGGGGCGTCCGATACGGGCTTGCGGCGCGCCTGGGCCTGCTTGGGGGCGGGCTTTCTTGCGGGCGCTCGAGGGGCGACCTTGGCGCGCTCGACGATATCCTCGGCGTCCATTTCGTCCGCCACGCCAGCTTCCATCAGCGCATCGAAAATCGTGTCCTCGTCGTCTCCGTCCGCGAACATCTTTCGCGCGAGCGCTTCAAATCGTGCGGTGTCGGTCATGCCGCCGCTCCCACCTTGAACCAGCCGAAGCCTTTTCCGGCGCCGTGCCCGAGGGAGAGGCCCTCGCTTTTCAGAGCCTCCACGATCTCGTCTCGCGCCCGGTCCGCCTCCGGGCCTGCCCGCCGCGCATCCAGCTTCAGCCGAAGCCGCATCGCCACCCCCACATCCGCCTGCACCGTGAACAGCGCGTTGTCGATGGCGCCGCCCGTAAAGCGGTCGATGCGCACCGAAGTGGCCAGCGCTTCCGCCTTTGCGGTCACGTCGATCACCTGCACGGTCAGAAGCGCCTTCGCCTCGACGCTGCCGAATATCTCGTCGGCGCCGGGAAGGTCGTCCTTGTAAAGCTTGCGTCGCCAGGCATAGGCGTGGCGCAGGGCGCCCGAGACCGCCTGGCCAGTGATCAGTGGCTTGTTCGCCAGGTGCAGAGCCTTGATGTGCGGGTCTTTCTCCTGCTCTTCGTCGCTGAGGTCCTTGCCCCGGACATGGGAAGGATCGCGCGTCAGGAAGGGGCCTTCGCATTCCAGCGTCAGCTCCACGACGTCGTCGTCCGCCTCCCGCGGGGTCCATTGCGCCCTTGCCGCCTGAGCCCGCTTCAGCCCGCCGGTCCCCGGATCCACGACCCAGTCCGTCACCTCTGGCGCAGCGCTGATCCTGACCGCACCCAGCCCGCTGGCGCCGTCGGCGCCGATCTGCATGCCGTGCGCTCCGCCCCACCGGCTCAACGCGTCCAGAAGCGGTTCCTTCAGGGCGTCGACCCCGCCCGGGTCCTCAAGCCGCAACGTCCAGTCGAAGACCGTTCCCGGGGCAATCAGCTCCATGTGAAACAGGCGATTGGCCAGGGCCGTTCCCCTGCCGGGATCGATCGCCGTGCGGGAGTGAGGGAAGATGCCGGTCTCGGCGTCCGCCGTCGAATGGCCGTCCACCGGGCCGGGGGCGTGGAACTGCGCGCCGCGGCAGAGCAGGACGCCCATCCGGCCTCGCGCCGCGTCGGCGTCCGTGTCGTAGGCTCCGATCTCGCCGAAGATGGCCGCGGTCTCGGGGCCGTCGTAGTGCGCGCGCAGCACGCCCTTGAGCGTTGAGCCGGGAATGTAGGGCCGACCGCCTTCGCCGCGCTGCACCAGGCGCAACTCGCCGGTTTCGCCGTCCTTCTCGATCACGCGCGAGGCGCCGGAGCCGATGTGCAGCGGCGTCACGACTTCCAGCTTCAGGGCGATGTCGCTTCGGATGATCCGACCGTTCGTCATGGGTCAGGCCTCCTGGTGGATCTTGTCGAGGGCAGATGATCCGGCGTCCGACGCGATCCGCTGGTGATCGGCGCGAATGCGGCCATAGCCGTTCTCGGTGACGAACGGGCAGGAGCGCCAGTCATGGATGCGGCCGCCTTCCCGCGGGGCGTCCAGGCCGCGTTCCACCAGCGCTTTCAGCCGCTCCTCGGGCGCATTGCGCAGAAGGAACACCGAGCCGGCGCGGGTCAGCCAGAACGGTGCGTAACGCCCCCCGGGGCGGAAGCGGAGGCCGACAAAACCTCCGGCGAGGCGCTGGGCGGCGCAGAAGTCGATCAGTTCAGCGCCGGGCAGCGCCTCCCGCCAGTAGGCGGCGTAGGCGGCGAAGGGGTCCCGGTTCTCGAAGGGCGAGGTCATCACCGCGTCGGTCTGCAGAACCACCGCGTAGTCCTTGTCGGCGAAGGGCCTGATGCGCGGGGCGGGGGCTTGGATGGTTTCTTCGAAGCGCAGCGTCGCGCCGGTGCGCCCGATGCCATCCAATCCTTCCCCGAGGATCGCCGCGGCCTGCGCCATCAGGTCAGGCTCCTGGTCCGGCCAGGCGATCTCGCATACCCAGTCATGGTCGCCGGGGTCGGCGCTGATCTCGACGAACAGCTTCTGCGGCAGGGCGGTTCCCGTCTCGGCGGCGATGGCGGTGTGAACGCGGGTGTCGCGGCGGACCTCCACCGCGGCATGACCGTAGAGCCGCTCCGCGGCGGCGAAGGTTTCGTGCTTCCAGTCATCGAGCGGCCGCGGCGCCTGGCCGTCGATCAGCTCCGCCCCGCGTTCTCCGCGGCCGAGGGTGTCGATGACCTGCGTCCCGAGGCCGACGAGCGACAGGGGCAAGGGCGACGATATGGCGGCCGGCAGAACGTGGCTGACGCTGAGGCGCGTGAAGGCGTCGCTGGTCTGGGGCGAGGCGCCCTGAAGGGCGAGGCGTCGAGCCAGCGCTCCTTTCACAGCGCCCCCCGGGACATGCTCGCGCCCCTTGAACACGTTGTCCGCCGAGCGTTCCGCATCGCACAGGAACGGTCGGTCGATATGCACCCGGTACATCTTCCGACCCGACGGCGTCGCGGGCCGGGGCCGAGCCTCCGTCGCCGCCTCGCGCACGACCGCGAGCGAGACGATTTCGCCGAAACCCGCGCTTTTCATCGCGCCGACGGCGGACGGCCAGGTGCAGGCGGCTGCAAGGGCCGCCTCGAAGGCGTCCACTTCGTCATCCGCCAGATAGGCGATCATGCGCCCCCTGAAGCGGCGCTCCGCGCCGAGAGGCGCGACCAGTTCCGCCGAAAGGAGGTGGCCGTCCTGCGCGCGCCCGGTTTCGGCATCGATCTTCACGCGTGGGGCGGGCTGCACGGGTTCGGGCGCCTGGTCCATCAGGAGGTCCGAGAAAAGAAGCCGTCCGCGTTCGGGGCGGAAGGCTTCTTCCGGCGAAGCCTCGGAGGTCCCTGATCGCGCGATGTCGCCGCTCTCGCGTCCGAAAAGCGTGCCGACCGAGGGTTCCGGGGCGTCGGCTGCGTGGGCGGCGACCTTGGCCATCGCCGCGCGCAACACGCCGCGGACCTGGTCCTGGGGGATCAAGGGGCGCCCTTCGCGGTCCCTCAGCGCGGCGACGTCGAGGCCATTGGCCGGCGCCTCGGCCCCGGGAAACAGGAACGGGCTGCGGATCTCGGCCGTGACGGAATAGGTTCTGCGTTTCATGCCGCGGCCTCCACGGCGTCGCCGGGCAGGTCGGGGCCGACATAGTCCCACAGCATCATTCCAAGCTTCAGCTCCAACATCCGCGAGCGACCCATCGGGCCGGGCGGCAGGAAACGCCCGCCTTCCTGCATCGCGCCCCCGAGGCGCTCGTGATAATCGAGCAGCAAAGTGTCGATGGTCTCGTCATCTGCAGCGCCTCCGTCGCGCGCGAGAAGATCGAACGTCTTGCTGCGCGAGGGGAAGGCGTCGCCGGCGCCGCCCTTCCACTTGCGCAGGCTGTCGATCAAGGCCGACGCCTCGGACAGTCGGAAGGCGAAGGCGCCCGGGGCGCGGGCTTCCTCGCCGAAGATATTCGCGCGAAGGCCCGCAAGGTCGCTTTCAGGGACATCGGCGCTCTCGAACACATCGACCGTGAAACAGCCCCGCGCGTCGCCAGCCTTCAAGGTGTGGACGGCGGTTTCGGCGAGGGCGACCAGCTTGCGAACCGGGCTCTTGTAGTTCGCGATGATCGCGCCGCCGGTGAACCCGAGCGGCGCGCCGTCGAATTCCAGTCCGTCAATGGCCGCGTGGAAGGCGGTGAGCGTCGGAAGAAGCCGCGTCGCGGGAAGCGCCAGGGTGATGTCGTCGCCGCCCCAGACGAGAATCTCGAGCCGCAGGCGCCGCGCGCCTTCCGGCGCCTCCAGGGCTTCGCTGTCGACGGCGGCGTCGATGATCCGCGCCAGCCCGGCCTCCATCGTCGTCTCCAGGCGGTCCGAGAACTCCCTGAGCCTGCCGGCCTTCTCCGCGGCGCGCGCGGCCTTGCCGAAGCCGTCGCCGTCGAGGTGCAGCAGGCAGATCTTGCCCAGCGCGCTCTCGGGAGAGGTGCAGGTCTTGCCGCCGCGGCCCAGGACCATGTCTTCGAACGACGCGCACAGCTTCAGGGCGCCTGGGTCCCCATCGTCCCTATCCCGGAGCCCGGCTTGAGTGAGGCGCTCGCCCGCGCGCTCCGTCAGGAAAGTCTCGCGTCTTCTGCGGCCCTGGTTGAGCCGCGCGCTGGTGCTTTCGGACAGAAGGCCCTTGAGGCCGTCCTTTTTCGTCGCGGGGCGCACCTTGTCGAGCGCGTCGAACGTGTCGGAGGGGCGCTCCTGCCAGGCCGGCATCGTCCAGGTGCGGAACCGCCGGGACAGCGCGCCGGCGATCGCCTGTTCGGGCGTGTCGCCCAGCCCCGCCACGATCGACATGTGGGCCCAGACCCCGCGGGAGAGCGCCGCTTGGACCGCGGCGAGCGCGGCGTCGCAGTCATCCCCATCGCCGGTCAGCCTGAACCGCGCCTGCGAGGCGCCTGCGAACTCGAGATCAAAGCCCAGGCCTTCGCGCGCCTGGGCGAGGGTCTCCAGTGCGCCTTGCGCGACGTCGCCCAGGTCTCCGAGGATCAGGCTGCCCGCGCGAATGACGCTGAGATCGTTCGTGTCGTAGATCGTCGCGTCGAAATTGACCGCTTCGATCCATAGAAATCTCTGGTTCATGCTTCGTCTCGCGCGTTAAGCTTTGGTCGAACGGCACATCACGATGCGACAGGGATGCGGCAGTGGCTCCGGACAACTCCAGTACAGATCATGTAAGAACTAAGCCCGCTCCGGAGATTCCGGTCAACCTTCTGCGTCAAACTCTCATCTGGCCGATGGTTCTGTCCGATCTGTCTGCGCCAGATGCAGCGATGGATCACGTTCGCTCCAAGCTTGAAAAAGAAAATTGGGTGAGGGGTGCGAAGTTTCTCAACGCAACCGGTGCTGGAGCCGAAGGGAGCCCCGATGGCGGCGTCGGCCTCTTCCACGAAATTGATTACTTCTACGAAACGGTCCAGGGGTTCCTCTATCCGGACCTGATGGGCAAGGACCCGGTTCTGCACTGGTACACGCGCGGCGCCCGCGCGCCGAAGGAGATTCGCGCCCGCCTCTGGGACGGCCTGGACGAGCGCTGCCTGTGGAGCCGCTACCGGGTCGACCGCTTCGCCCTCGGCCTGATGGATGTGGGCGTCGCCGTCGTGGCCATGGAGCTCACGCATCTCGGCGTCGTCGAAGACCGCAACGGCGCGCCGGACGACAACGCGCCGGTCCCCCTGACCCTCGCGCTCGCCCAGGATGCGCTGGACCAGCTGCGCCGCACCCACGCGCCCTTCTGGATCAACGGCGTCGCCCCCGGCCGTTCGCCCAGCGCGGTGCAGGTGCTCTACGATGGCGACGAGGGCTGGACCACGCATTCCCCCGGCCCGGCCGGCCTCCAGGCCAGCGCGCAGGCACACCTCCTCGACCACGGCGCGCCGGCGAAATTCGGCTGGTGGACCGAGTTGCTCAAGCCGCTCGAGCTGGGGAAGCGCAAGGCCAAATCACCCCTGAGCTTCCGCCAGATCGTCGACGAACGCGCCTTCCAGGTGGCCACGATCTCGCTCGGCGGCGGGCCGACCGAGGTGCTCGAGCAAGTCTCGGACGGAGACTGGCATCGCATCGGCGCCGCCGACGTCGCGGGGCGCGACCCCTGGCCCTACAACAAGGACTTCCTCGACCGGACCGAGCCGGTCCTGTTCTACGACCGCTTCGCCCCCCACCCCGAGGCGGAGCGCGGCGGCGCTTCGCGCATCACCATCTGCAGCTACCAGCTCGCCGCCGTCGGCTGCGGCTGGTTCTTCGAGAACCACGTCGTCCACCACGTGCGCCGCCACTACACGCAGATGGTCCTGCTCGCCTATCTCGAACAGGCCGCGCTGCTCGCCTTCTCCGCCCGCCTCACCGACCTTGCGCGCAAGCACGCCGCGGACCTGCGGAACCCGAAATGCGACAGGGGCGAGGCCCGCCACGACCTGCGCCAGGACCTCGCCGCCATCGCCGACGACTTCGTCGAATTCTCCCACGTTCACCGCTTCACCGGCGTCTCCAACCAGGTCCAGGCGCGGGAGCTCAACGATATGCTCCGCGGGGCCATCGGCCTCGACGCGCTGTTCGAGGAGGTGTCGGCCGAGCTCGACCGCGCCATGGCCCATGCCGCCGCGCTCGAGAGCGAGCGGGCCGCGAACAGCGCCGAGCGCCTGACCGAGATCGCCACCATCGCCGCGGTGATCGGCCTCGGCTTCACCCTGGCGCCGGTGCTGGGCGACCTGCCCGTCGCGGGCGCGGTGTTCGGCAAGGCCTGGGCGCAGACGGGCGCCGGGTGCACGCTCAGCGCCCTGTTCGCCTTCCTCGCCGTCGCCTTGGGCCCGGTGTTGCGCGGCAGGCGCGGGACGCCGGTGTTCCGGCGCGGCTTGCGGGGCATCCTGTGGGCGATCTGTGTGGTCTGCGCCGTGGCCGCGGTGCTGATTTCTTCCGTTCATGGCGGCGAGGGGGCGGCGGAGCGCGGCGCCGCGGAGGCCCCCGCGCCCTCGGATTCGTCCGCAGGACTCTCGCAAGCCCATGATTCCTGAATGCTATTTGGAGAAAATGCCTCGAGCCGAAGGTCTTGGCGCTGGATTTCGGGCGCCAGGATTTTTCGTTTGCAGATTTGTTCCTGATTTCTTAGCCTTGGCAAGCCGTTGCAGAGATGCTGTCCGGCAGAAAGTCCCGCGTGGAAGCGGATTGAGACATCCTCTGCACTCCTTGCAGTATCCGCCAGCGTCCGGCAGAAAGTCCCGCGTGGAAGCGGATTGAGACGTGGTGAAGGTTCGGAGGGTCAGCTTGAAGGGTCCGGCAGAAAGTCCCGCGTGGAAGCGGATTGAGACATGTGGACATCCGAATCCCCCTCCTCGAGGAACTCCCGTCCGGCAGAAAGTCCCGCGTGGAAGCGGATTGAGACTCCCCGCGGTGGGGGTGGCGTTGGGCAGCAGGAGTCCGGTAGAAAGTCCCGCGTGGAAGCGGATTGAGACGTCCCTCGGCAGGCCCTGCCTTCAGGCGCCGGGTCCGGCAGGAAGTCCCGCGTGGAAGCGGATTGAGACTGCACGCCGAAAAGCTGCACGGTGAGACCGATGTCCGGCAGGAAGTCCCGCGTGGAAGCGGTTTTCTCTCAGGCGGCCAGCCCCAGCGGGCTGAGCGCATAGCGCCCCAGCCCGAGCGTCGTGCGCGCCCCGGCGTGATGCTGCGCGCCCAGCGCAAGCAGCGCCGCCTGCTCCCCCTCCAGCACCGGAAGGTCGAGCCGCCCGGTCACGCCGGCCAGGGGGATCTCCCGGTTCTGCGCCGCCGACCCGCGCCGCCAGCGTTTCTCCTCCACCCCGTCCCACCGCGCCGCCGCCGCCGCCCGCGCAGCCGCGTGCACGAAGCGCTCGGGGTCCAGCGCCAGGCGCAGCCCGTGCCAGCGCGCCAGCCCCGCGGCCCGGTTGCCGAGCGAGGCGAGCAGGCTGCGCGGGTCGAGCTGCGGCGCGCCGGCGCCGCGCAGCTGCAGCGGGCTGAGGAACTCGAGCCGCGCCCCGAGGGGCAGGGCGGGTTCGGGCAGGCCCTGCGCGCGCTCGATCCGGCGGCCGAGGATCTCGGGGCGCTGAAAGCCGGGGCGTGACAGGCCCCGGCGCAGGCCGCGCACCAGCCCGTCCGCCGCCTCGCCCGCCCAGTCCCCCGCCACGCCGAAGAGCGAGAGGGCGACCGAGAGGTCCGGCCCGTCGGCGTCCAGCGCCATGACCCAGGGCTTGGGGATCTCGAGCCCCGCGGTCATCCGGCCCATGGGGTTGAACAGCAGGTCATAGGCGCAGGGCGCCTCCCAGTCGCAGGCCTTGCGGTCGAGCGCGGCCGGAGAGGCGCCTTCCGCCAGCGCCCGCCCCATGGCGCCGCGGATCTGCGAGGGGGCGTGCGGGTCGCGCGCGAGGGCGGCGGCGCCGCGGACGGCCACGGTGACCCGGGCGATGCGCCATTCGGGCAGGAGGCCGGGCAGGTCGGCTTCGCCGAAGGGCGCGGCGGCGAGGAAGGCGCGCAGGCCGGTGGGTTCGGACATCTGTGCCTCGGATTTGGGGACCGCCTGACGGTAGGATGAGGATGTCGGCGGTGCAATGCGGGACGCTGTGATGGTCGGATCGTGATCCGCCACGTCATCGCGCGGAACCGAGAGGGGCCGCGCGGGGGCGGAGCGGGGCGATGCGATATGGCCGGGAACGCGCTTCGCCTCGAATATTGTGCATTTTTCATCATCGAGACCCTGCAAGCGCTTCTCTCATGGCCGGGACAAGCGGGACGCCGGGACATCGTTGATTTCAGGAGGGTTTTTCGGGACCCGCCGGTGACGGACCGGGGACGAGCGGGACAGGCCGTCCCGTCGACGCCGCCCGCGTCCCACTCCGACCCCGCCGGTTTCCCCTTGTTTTCAAACGTGTCCCGCCTGTCCCGCTTGTCCCGTCAGCTTTCCTCCAGCGCCGCGCGGCGCACGCGCCAGCATCGCGGCCGGGCGCCGTCCACCGCCCGCGGCAGCTTCTGCTGCAGGCGATCGCGTTCCACTTGCATCAGCACCCCTGCGTCCCGCAGCAGGCGTCCGGCCTGCTCGCCTGCCATGGGCGCGTGGATCCGCGTCCAGGCTTCGTCCGTGAACCAGGCCGCTTCGTCATTCGACCACCCGTCCCGCTCGGTCTTCCAGGGGACCTCTCCCGCCGTCGCCAACGGCTCGAACCGGCCGGGATGGCGCAACAGGTGGTCCCGGACGCGGCCGATGGCGGCGGCGAGCTCGGTGGCGCCCTCGCCGCCGCGGGCGTCGCGCCAGAGGAGCAGCAGCTCCAGCGCGGCGTCCTCGGCCTCTCCCGCGGGCCAGCCGGTCAGGCCCAATGCGCTGGCCAGCTCTCCCGCGGCGGCGATCAGCGCGAAGCGGTTCAACGCGCGCAGAACCTGGCCGTCCGGCTCTGGGCCCAGAGCGCCGCGCAGGCGCGCCTCGGCCCGCGCCATCAGTCGCCGCGCCTCCTCGACCATGGCGGCGCCATCGGCGCAGAGCGCCTCGACCAGCGCCGGACCTGCCGTGCCATGCGCCGACCCGCAGGCGGCGCCCAGCGCGCGGGCGAAGCCGGCCCCGTCCGCCGCGTCGTGGAGCCGGTCGAACGCGCCATGGGCGAAGCCGTCGGCGGGGATGTCCAGCAGCCGCAGCTCCTGCCCGGCGGCCGGTCGAAGGCGCTCTTCGCGCAGCTTCTCGGCCAGCGAGATCTCGCCCGAGGACAGCAGGTTGGTCCGCCATGTCGCCGCGGGGCGCAGGCCGCCCGACTTGCGCGCCCGCGCCTTGCCCTGGCCGTTGGCGATCATGTAGGCGGCCTTCGACGCGTCGCGGGCCTCGATCTCGGCGATTTCATCGAGCAGCAGCAGCGTGTCATTGGCCCCGGTCGCAAGCGCCTCGAGACCATTCGCCGTGCTGCGCCAGCTGGCGACGAGCCCGCCCGGATCGCCCCAGACGCCGGCGGCCACGCGCAGCGCGGTGCTCTTGCCCCGGCTGGACGCGCCGCGCAGGTGAAGGCCGCCGCCCTCGATCCCGAGCGGGCGCAGGAGCGGACCGGACAGGGCGAAGCTGACCGCCGCCGCCAGCAAGGGGTTGCCGATGCAGCGGGCGGCGACCTCGCGCCGCCAGTCGCCGAGATCTCCTCGGGCGGTCATGGCCGCCGCGGTCTGCATGGGGCCGTCCGGTTGCAGCCGCACCTGCTCCGCGCCCAGCGCGCGGCCGTCGCCGAGGGTGAAGGCGCGGCGGCTGTCGTCGGTCCAGCCGGGGCGGCGGGTGATGCGCAGCCGCGCGGCGGGCTCGACGGTGAGCAACAACTCGGCCAGCGCCTCCTTCGCCCTGCGGCCGGGCGACAGGCACAGGCCCGCATCCACCAGCTCGGCGACCGCCGCGCCGGGTTCGGAATAAAGGCGATGGCGTGCGATCAGCTTCTCGTGCCGCCGTCCGTCGGGGTCCGTGAGGGCGACATGCACGCCCCAGGACAGGCCATCCCCGTCGCGGGTCCTGGCGAGGATCTCCAGCGGGCCGCAGAGCGGGGCCCAGCTGTCCGAGGCGGGGTTGTGCAGCTCGATCCCCGAGGGCGCGCGCCGGAAGCCGGGAGGGAGGGGGCAGGTCATCGGTCTTCTCCCTCGCGTCGGGGCAGGGGCGAGACGCGCCAGCCTTCGGCGGCGGCGCGCCGGGTCAGGCGGCGCCGGGCGCCCTCCTCCATCCTGGCGGGAAGGAGAAGGCGACCGGGCGTCGTCGGCAGGGCGATCTCGGCGAGATGGTCATCGTCGAGGCCGGCCCAGAGACGGGCGGCCCGTCCGGCGACGTCATTGAAGCGCCCGATGGCGTCCTCGAGGCCGCTGCACAGGATCAAGGGGCCGTCGCCGTCCTGTAGGTGAATGGCGCATCCCTCGGAGGCGCCGGTGAGCAGCGTGGTGGGCAGGCATCGGCTCTCGGCGCCGCTGGAGAGGAGGAACACGCGCAGGATCGCGCGCGGCTTCGGGTCGTCCGGGAGGGTGAGCGGGGCGACGAGCGCCGACCGCCGCCCCCACCGCCATCGCAACGCCTCCGGCGGCGGGCGATCGAGGCCGAGGCGGCGCAGCCACCGCTCCGCGGGCGTGCCTTCGACGGGCGCGCTCCCGGCATGGATGGCGGCGGGGCGGTCGGCGCGGGGCAGGGCGTCGGCGCGCAGGGTGAACTGGACGCTCATCGCTCAGCCCTCCGCCAGGGGCGTGACGCGGCGGGCGTCGAGCCAGGCGAGGATGTCGGCGCCGCGGTAGAGCACCCGCGACCCGGACTTGTGATAGGCGGGGCCTCGGCCTTCATGCCGCCAGCGGGCGAGGGTCTGGCGGGCGGCGACCTGGCGCAGTTCCGGGTCGGAGGGAGTGTAGAAGCGGACGGGATCGATATGCATGGGGCTGCCTCGGGGATGGTTTCGGTTGCGGTCTGTTGAACCGCGTACCCTGAGGTTTGCCCCTAACTCACGGGCGGATCTCCGACACGAAAGCGCTCAGATTTGGCGGCGTTTTTGACTGCTTGAGGAGACCTCTTTGTCTCGCCGTTTTCGGCAAATCGGCGAGCGTCTCGGGCGTGCTTCCCTCCTCGCAGCGGTTCCCCAGAACGCTGTCCGCGCGCAGCCTCCGAGCTGCCGATGGGCGAGGTTGCTCAGTGAATATTTGCGCGGACGCGGAAATATTTTTTTCGCGGTATTGGTTGTTTTTCTAAAGGGTGAGGCGTCTGATCTGGATCGACATTGCGCCGACAGCTGAAAAGGGTGTGGCATGCAGGTTCTCTATCGCGGGGAACCCGACACGACGTCGGGTCCCGGAGAGTCCGGCTTCTTCGAGGCCGATGATGACGGCGTCATTCCCGAGGGGGCTCGGCCATATGTGCCGTTCGAGTTCGGACGTTTGGAGCTCGCATGCGTCGATGTCGAACTACGACGGGACCTTCCGGTCTTCACCGGCGCCGTCGATGATCACGGCGACCTTGAAGCCGGCTCCACGGCGCACGCGCGCGCTCCGCATGGCGACATCGCCGTGGTCGCAACGGGCGTCGTGCAGGCGTCAGGGTACGGACGCTACAGCCTGTCCTTTTTCGGACGCGCTCGACGCTATGACACCGTGCGCGTTTCCGTGATCCGGACGGAGGAGCCGGCTGCTCAGCGCGCCTATTTTGCCGGCATGAAGCCCGACAGGGGGTTCGATGGTGTTCGTGAAGGAGGCTTCTATCTGCAGGCCAACCTGGCGCCCGACGTCTTCGACATGCTCGTCGCGGAGCTTTCGGCGCCGGATGCTGAACTGCACGCGTCTGTTGAGGTCATGAGGTTTCCGGGCTTCTATGCGGAGTGGTCTCCGTCCGTGGATGAGGGCAGGCCGATCAAGTTCCTCGACAGGCCGACAGACATCGCCAATCTCGACGAGACGCCTGAAGCGTTCCTTTCCACGCGGCAGCGCAAGGACGAGATCTGGAAGGACGACCCGATCCCCCCCGCGTCCCTCACGGTGCGAACGCGACTGGGGTCCGCCAGCTTGCCTGACCGCGAAGAGGACGAGTGGCCGGAGGGTGATGCCGAGGAAGATGAGCTGGACGCGGAACGGCTGCAATCGCCCACCCGGGAGGACTGGATGGGCTTCATGTTCCGCACCGAGGCGACGCTGAACGGCATTTCCAAGGCGATCAGCTGGATGGCCATGGCGGTTTTCGCCGGGCTCATCGCCTTTCTGTCCTCGCTCCTCTTTGCTTGATGTCTCGGCGCGCCCCCCCGTCGTCGCTCCTGGCGTGTTGGGGCGCTTGACCGGCGGATCGGTCCCGTCGTCCCGGGGGGCGCTCCCACGCAGGGAGGCGTTTGCTGCACTCAGATCCGTTGGCGCGCCGGCTCAGGCGATCTCGTAGCGTTCCTTGGTCATTGCCTCGAAAAACCTGCTGTTCCGGCGCTCGAGCGTGCGCTTGCTCGTCGCCTTCGGACGCGTGGCGTCTGGTGCGCCTTCTGCGCCCAGCGCCTCCATCTCGATCAGAAGGGCATCCATCGAGATGAAGCGAGGCTTGGGCGCCTTGCCTCGTCTGGCCAGGTAGGCCTCGGCGGCGTCCCGCATGAGCAAGGCGCGGCCGACGTGGATCCATTTCGCCGTTGCGAAGTCGATCACCGGGTCAACCATCGCTCCACGACCCTTCTGGCCCTTGCTCAGCCCGAAGGCTCCATTCAGGTCTTTTCCGACGCCGACGGCGTATCTCCAGAAGGCGGTCAGCAGCGCGTCGTGCAAAGGGCCGGTCCAGCGTGGCGGCTTGTGCGGCTGCGTCAGCACGAACATCAGGTCGTCGTCGCTGATCAGGTCTTCCGCCGGTTGACCTTCCCAGATCGGCTCGAGCAACAGGGTCATGAATGCCGCGACCTCTCGGGGCAGCAGGCCGGCATTGGCATATCCTTCGAACAGGTGAACGACGAAGCCGCGGTCCGCGTCGTCATCCAGGAAGCGCGCAGCGGTCAGGAAGGTTCCGCTCACACGAGCGGCCAGCCCGGCCGCTTCAAGCTGCTCGGCAAGCGATTCCAGTTCGTCGGGCGTCGGCAGGTCGAGCTGGGTGTCTTTCAGCTTGAAGAAGCGGACGGGCGGCTTGCGAGGCTTTCTCGCCGTCATTCTTCCTTCATCCCGCCCATCACCTGCGCGGCCATTTCGCCGCCGATCCGCTCGCGCAGCTCCAGCAGCGGCTCCCCCGCGTTGCGGATGTAGCGATCCGCCATCGCGGTGGTCTTGTGCCCCACCATGTCGCGCAGCAGGTGAGCGCTCGCCCCGCTGGCGGCGGCGCGGGTCATCACCGTGCGCCGCAAGTCGTGTATCCGGGCGTCGCGCAACCCCGCGGTCTCGACCGCGTTGACGAACGCGTCCCGCACTGTGCGCATGTTGAGCGGGCGATCCCGTTCGCGGCCCGCGATGACATGGGCGCCGATGCGCCGCGCGTCCCGCAGCAGCTCCACCGCCGCGGCGGGCAGGGAGTGGATCCGGCGGCCCGTCTTGGTGCGCGGCAGGGTCAGCAGGCCCGCATCAAGGTCCAGGTCCTCCCAACGCATCCCGACGATCTCGCCGATCCGCAGCCCGGTCAGCGCGGCGAGGCGGATCGCGAGGATCGCTTCCTCGTTGGCGCCGTTCCGGGTCAGGGCCGCGCCCAGCGCGCCGAGTTCGCGATCCGAGAAGGTCCTGTCCCGCGGCTCCTCGCGCGCCTTCTCGATGCTGCGGGCGGGATTGGAGTGTTGCGGACGCCACTCCCAGTCCTCGCACAGGCGGAACACGCGCGAGCAGAGGGACGTGACCCGGTTCGCCGCGACCGGCGCGAGGGGGCCGCGCCCCGCCTTCTTCTTGCCCGTCCGCTCGGGCAGGGGCGCGTCGGCCAGCATCGCCGCGATGTCGCGCGCCGTGACGTCCCGCACCTTCATCCGGCCCAGCGCCGGGCGCAGGTGTCGCTCGATCTGGCGGCGATACTCGGCGGCCGTGCTGGGGGCCATCTTGCCCAGCGCGAGGCGGCGCGGGATGTACTCGTTCAGAAACCTGTCCAGCGCCTCGTCCATGCGCGGCGCGGCCTTGCGGGCGCGGGTCTCGGCCAGCGGATCGGCGCCCTCCCTGGCCTGCTGCTTCCAGGCGAGCGCCCTGTCCCGCGCCTCGGCCAGCGAAAGCGCGTCGGCCCGGCCCAGCGTCGCGCGACGCTTCAGGTCGTCGATGCGGTACTCCACGACGTAGGACTTCACGCCCTTCTGGGTGATGCGAAGGCCGAGGCCCTTGGCCGTCTCGTCCCAGACGATCTGCGTGCCGGGCCCTGGGCGGGCGTCTCGCACGCGCTTTTCGGTGAGCTTCATGGCGTGGTCCGTGAGCGATCTGCGGGGGCGTTCGTGTCGCCACTATGTCGCCGGCGGGCCGGAATATCTAGGGATCATTTGGTATCCCCGGAAATCACACATTTCGTTATATCAGCGGCTTAGGTATAAACCGGAACAAAGCGGAACCACTATATATAGTACCCAGAGAGCTTTGTAATCAGGGGGTCGGGGGTTCGAGTCCCTCAGCCGGCGCCATGTTTTCAGGGGGAGCCGCGCCGTCGTCGCGGCGGCCGGCCATCGCCGCCCAGCAGCAGCCGGGCCCGCCGTCCCGCCCGCCCCGCCCCGCGAATGCCGGTTTGCAAACGCCGGCCCGCCCGGTAGACAGGCGGTGCAACCGCCGCCGCGCCGGCGCCGCGCACGGCCCTCTCGGCCCCCGGGGGCGCTCCCACGCGCCCGCATCCCGCCGCGCCGTCCGTCCGCCGCGCTTCCAGACTGGGCCCCCTGCCGTGACCCCTGCCGCTCGCCTCTCCGCCGTCATCGACCTGCTGCACGCCGTCGAGCAGGACCCGCGCCCCGCCGACGCCGTCACCTCGGCCTTCCTGCGCTCCCGCCGCTATATCGAGGAGCGCGACCGCGGCGCCGTGCTGGGGATGCTCGGCGCCCTGCTGCGCTGCACCGCCCGGCTCGGCTGGAACCTCGAGCGGCTCGACGCCCCGGACGACGCGCGCCTGCGGGTCCTGGCCTGGCTGCTGCTGGGCGAGGGCCGCACGCCCGAGCAGGCCGCGCGCCTGTTCAGCGGCGACCGCTTCGCCCCGCCCGCCCTGACCGGGCGCGAGCGGCGCCTGGCCGAGGAGCTCGTCGAGGGGGGCGCGCTCGAGCATCCCGACATGCCCGACTGGGTGCGCCTCGAATGCCCGCCCTGGGCGCTCGGCCCCCTGAAACGCCGCTTCGGGGACGCCTTCGCCGCCGAGATGGAGGCCACCCTCGCCCCGCCCCCCGTGGACCTGCGGGTCAACCCGCTGCGCTCCACCCGCGAGGCGGTGGTGCTGGAGCTGCAGGCGCTCGGCCTCGACGCCGGGCCGACCCCGCTCGCCCCCCTCGGGGTGCGGGTGCGCGAGAGCTTCTCGCTCGCCCGGCTCGAGGGGCTGAAGACCGGCGAGATCGAGATCCAGGACGAGGGCTCGCAGCTCGTCGCCGCGCTCGTGGATGCGCGGCCGGGCGAGCGGGCGGTGGATTTCTGCGCCGGGGCCGGGGGCAAGACGCTGGCGCTGGCCGCGGGGATGGAGGGCAAGGGCCATGTCGTGGCCTGCGACGTCAACGCGGCGCGGCTGAAACGCTGCGCCGAGCGGCTGCGCAAGGCGGGCCTGCACAATGTCGAGACGAAGCTGCTGAGCGGCGAGAGCGACAAGTGGGTCAAGCGCCGCAAGGGGACCTTCGACCGGGTGCTGGTGGACGCGCCCTGCAGCGGCACGGGCACCTGGCGGCGCAATCCCGACGCCCGCTGGCGCGACGAGGGCGAGGGGCTGGCGGCGCTGGCCGCGCTGCAGGCCCGGATCCTGGCCAGCGCCGCGCGGCTGGTGAAGCCGGGCGGGCGGCTGGTCTATGCGACCTGCTCGTTGCTGGCGGAGGAGAACGAGGACCAGGTGGCGGCCTTCCTGGCCGGGGCCCCGGACTTCCGCCAGGTTCCCGTGGCCGAGGCGGCGCCGGAGCTGGCCGCGGCGGCGCCGGGCGCGTTCGAGGGGGACGCCCTGTCCCTGACCCCGGCGCGCCATGACACCGACGGGTTCTTCGCCGCGGTGATGGTGCGCGCCGAGGCCCCGGAGGTCCCGGAGGCCCCGGCCGGGACCCCGGCGGGGGGCTGAGGCCCGCCGGGCGCCGCCCGGGCGCCGCCCGGGGGAGGCCCCGCGCGCGGCGCCTCAGCGTTTCTTCGTCGGCCCCTTGGGGCCCTTGGGGAAGGGCACGCCCTTGGTGGTGAAGGTGCGGGCGCGCGAATTGGGCCGCCCGGACGGGTTGCGGGCGCTGGCCTTCGCCGCGCCGGGCTGCGTGGCGGGGACCAGCTGGTGCGGCTTCGACCCGATCAGGTCGGCCCGGCCCATGGATTTCAGCGCCTCGCGCAGCAGGGGCCAGTTCTCGGGGTCGTGGTAGCGCAGGAACGCCTTGTGCAGGCGCCGCTGGCGGCCGCGGCGCACCGTCTCCACCGCCTCATTGCCCCCGCGCCGCACCGCCTTCAGCGTGTTGACCCCGGTGTGATACATCGCCGTCGCCGTCGCCATCGGGGACGGCAGGAAGGTCTGCACCTGGTCGGCGCGGTACTTGTTCTTCTTCAGCCAGAGGGCGAGGTTCATCATGTCCTCGTCCGTCGTGCCGGGATGGGCGGCGATGAAATAGGGGATCAGGTAGTACTTCTTCCCCGCCTTCTTCGCGGCGGCGTCGAACATCTCCTTGAACCGGTCATAGGTCCCGATCCCGGGCTTCATCATCACGTCGAGCGGCCCGCGCTCGGTATGCTCGGGCGCGATCTTGAGGTAGCCGCCGACATGGTGCGTCACCAGTTCTTCCACGTATTCGGGGCTGGTGACGGCGAGGTCATAGCGCACGCCGGACGCCACCATCACCTTCTTCACCCCCTTCACCTCGCGCACTTTGCGGTACAGCCGGATCAGGTCGTCGTGGGAGGTGTCGAGGTTGGGGCAGATGTCGGGGAACACGCAGGAGGGCAGGCGGCAGGCCGCCTCGATCTTCGGGTCCTTGCAGGCCATCCGGTACATGTTGGCGGTCGGCCCGCCCACGTCCGAGATCACCCCCGCGAAGCCCGGGGTCTTGTCGCGGATGTTCTCGATCTCGCGCAGGATCGACGCCTCGGAGCGGCTCTGGATCTTGCGCCCCTCGTGCTCGGTGATCGAACAGAAGGTGCAGCCGCCGAAGCAGCCGCGCATGATGGTGACCGAGGTCTTGATCATGTCCCAGGCGGGGATCTTGGCGTCGCCGTAGTCCGGGTGGGGGGCGCGGGCGTAGGGCAGGTCGTAGACCGCGTCCATCTCCTCGGTCGTGAGCGGGATGGGCGGCGGGTTCAGCCACAGGTCCCGGTCGCCGTGGCGCTGCACCAGGGCGCGGGCGTTGCCCGGGTTCGCCTCGCGGTGCAGAACGCGGGAGGCGCGGGCATAGGCGTCCTTGTCCTTCTCCACCTGCTCGAAGGACGGAAGCCGGATCACGGTGTCGAAGCCCGTGCGGCGGGCCCCTTCATCGGGGCTGTCGATGTCGTCCACCGGGATCTCGGTGAACCCCTCGGGGACCTTGCGGAACAGCGCGACGCCGCGCACGTCCGTGATCTCCTTCGCCGTCTCGCCCGCGGCGATGCGCTCGGCCACCTCGACCACCGCGCGCTCCGCGTTGCCATAGAGCAGCAGGTCCGCCTTGGCGTCGGCGAGGATCGAGCGGCGGACCTTGTCCGACCAGTAGTCGTAATGGGCGATCCGGCGCAGCGACGCCTCGATCCCGCCGAGGATCACGGGCACGTCCTTGTAGGCCTCGCGGCAGCGCTGGGTATAGACGATGGTGCAGCGGTCGGGGCGCTTTCCGCCCTCGCCCCCCGCCGTGTAGGCGTCGTCCGAGCGCAGCTTGCGGTCCGAGGTGTAGCGGTTGACCATGCTGTCGAGGTTGCCGCCGGTGACCCCGAAGAACAGCCGCGGGCGGCCCAGCGCCTTGAACGGCTCGGCCGAATTCCAGTCGGGCTGGGAGATGATGCCGACGCGGAAGCCGCGGGATTCCAGCAGCCGGCCGATGATGGCCATGCCGAAGCTGGGATGGTCGACATAGGCGTCCCCGGTCACCAGCACGATGTCGCATTCGTCCCAGCCGAGCCGCTTCATCTCGGCCCGGTTCATCGGCAGCCACGGCGCCGGGCGCCGCACCGGCGCGGGGGCGGGGTGCAGGGGCGTGACCGGCGCCTGATACGGGGAGGAGGTCTGGGAGGGGAGCATGTGTTCCAACCGCATGTCGCCATCAAAGGGCGCTCAATACGCGCTGAACCGCCGATCCGCAATGAAAATGGGACTCCCGGGCGCCGGTTGAAGGGCCCCGCCGCCCCGGTCCGGGGCCCGCGAAAAACTTTGAACCGCCCGCGCCCGGGCCGCGACCAAGGGGCATGTCCCGCGCCAGACGCCGCGAAACGGGCGCCGCGAAACCGGCGCCGCGAAAGGAGAGCCCGAATGCTCGACATATCGATGACCGAGATCAGGAAGATGGAAGCCCGCGCCCTCGAGGCGTTCCTGTCGGAGATGGAGGCCTGGGCGGCCGCGCATCATGGCCCGCGCGTCGCCGCGCTGCCCCCGGGGGCGGTGCGCGCCGAGGCGCTGCGCGCCCGCGCCCTCGGCTTCGGGATGCGCGGCCACGCGAGGCGCTGGCTTGCGCTGGGGTTCGAGCTGGGCCTGCCCCTCGCCGCCGCGGGCCGGGCGGGCGCGCTCGCCGCCGATGCGCGGATGAGCCCCGCGGCGCGGCTCGAGCTGCTGGAGCGCGGGGCGGATCCGGCGGCGCGCGCCGCCGCCGTCTGACCGGCCGCCCCGGCCGCGCCGCGCGGCGCCCCGCGGGGTAGGGTGCGCCCCGACGCGGAGGCGTTCGCGCCCGCCCCGCCGGCCGCCGAAATCTGAATGTAGAATTTACGGTGTTTTTGGGGCTCCTTGGTGTCGATGCCCCGGTCGGCGGGGATGTTTTCGGATCTGTTCGGGCTCCGGGCGGGCTGCGCCCAAGTCTTCGGGCGATCACGACGCTTTTTTTAGTGGGCGCGCGCCGCCCCGGGCGCGCGCGGCTGTTGACCGCTTCGCCCGGCGCGCCCCAAATGGCGCCATGACAGACACCACTCCCCCCCGCGCGCCGCTGGCGCTTCTCGTCCTGCTGCAGGGCGCCGTGTCCGCCGCCTCGCTGGTGGTGGAGATCGTCGCCGGGCGCATGATCGCCCCCTATGTGGGCATGAGCCTCTATTCCTGGACCGCGATCATCGCCGTCGTCCTCGCCGGGTTCTCGGTCGGGCACTGGTGGGGCGGGCGCATCGCCGCGGCGGCGTCGGAGCGGGCGCTGCGCATGACCGGCTGGACCATGGTCGCCGCCGCGCTCGCCACCGCCGGGGCGACGCCGCTGCTGCGGGCGACGGCCGGGCCGCTGCTGCAGGGGCTCGAGCATCCGCTGGCCGCCATCGCGGCGCTGACGGGGGCGGTGTTCTTCCTGCCCTCGCTGTTCGCCGGGGTCCCGGCGCCGGTCTTCGCCGTGGTGGCGATGCGCGGGCGCGACCGCTCGGAACAGGCGCTGGGCGCGATGTTCGCCGCCGGGGCGGTGGGGGCGATCGCGGGCACGCTGCTGGCGGGGTTCCTGTTCGTCTCCTGGCTCGGCTCGGTCGCCACGCTGGCGGTGATCGCCGCGGTCTACGCGCTGGCGGCCGCGATCTGCTTCGGGCTGGGGCGGGCGAACCGGGTGCAGGGCGCGGCGGTGGGCGCGGCGCTGCTTGCGGTCGGGGGCGTGGGGGGCGTGGGCCTCGCCATCGACCCGATCTGCGACCGCGAGAGCAGCTATTTCTGCATCCGCACGGTGACGATGGCCGAGGACGTGCCGGACGGCCCGGTGCGGATGATGGCCATCGACCACCTGGCGCACGGGATCTCGGCGAAGGGCGATCCGCGGGTGATGTTCACCGACCATGCCGCGATGCTGGACGCGCTGCCGCGGATGCGGATGGGCGGGCGGGACTTCACCTCGTTCCACATCGGGGGCGGGTCCTACTCGGTCCCGCGGGCCTGGACGGACCGGGGCATCGGCGGGATCACGGTGGCCGAGATCGACCCCGCGGTGACCGAGCAGGCGGTGGCGGATTTCTGGTTCGACCCGGCGGGGGTGCGGATCCTGCACCGCGACGCGCGCGCGGCGCTGGCGGGCGAGGCGACGCGCTACGACGTGGTGGTGGGCGACGCCTTCACCGACATCGCCGTGCCCGCGCACCTGGTGACGGCGGAGTTCTTCGCGCTGGTCGCCTCGCGGCTCGAACCCGGGGGGGTGTTCGCGATGAACCTGATCGACAATACCGGCCGGCTCGACGCGCTGGCGGCGATGGTCGAGACGCTGCGCGCGTCCTTCGCGTCGGTCGAGGTGTGGACCGAGGCGACGACGCCCGGGCCGAACCAGCGGCGGGTCTTCGTGCTGCTCGCCTCGGACGGGCCGAGCCCGGTGGGCATGGTCGCCGCCCGCTCGCCCGACCCGAAGCGGTTCGCGGCGCTCGACGCCGGGTTCATCGACGCGATCGTGGTGCGCAAGGCGCCCGCGCCGCTGACCGATGATTATGCGCCGATCGACCGGATGCTGGGGCTGGAGCCGATCCTGGACTGAGCGCCCGCGCCGTCCCTGCGGCCCGGTCGCCCGCGCCGCCTTCGCGCCGCGCGCCGCCGTCCGCCGTCCTGCCGACCGCCGGCCCGCTGCCCGCTGCCCGCTGCGCGTCGCCCTGCCGCCCGCCGCCTGCCGTGCCGCCGACCGTCGCTCCTGCGCCCGCCGCGCCGCCGTCCGCCGTCCACGCACCGCCGCCTGCCGTTCCGGCCCCCGCGGCGCGCCAGCGGCTCAGTCGGGCGGGTCGGCCGCCGGGCAATGGGCGCGGGCGATGTTGACCACCAGCCACTTGAACAGCGGTTTGACCAGCAGCTCGCGCATCCCGAAATCCTTCGGGTCGATGTCGCCCCCGGCGATGTCGAACGAGGTCATGCCGAAGATCGCGGGCGGGGTCCCGTCCATCCGCGACAGCCGCAGCGCGGCGTCATAGCCGCTCTCGCCCCCCGGGAAGCGGATGTCCATGAACACCAGGTCGAACCCGCCCTCGCGCGCGTGCCAGAGGCGGATCGCCTCCTCGGGGCCGGCGGCGCACTCGACCTCCAGCCCCTCGGATACCAGGTGCCCGGTCATCGTCCGCCGCGTCCAGGCGTCGTCGTCGACCACCAGCACCCGCGCAGGGCGGGCGGGGACCCGTCCGCCGGGGCTTCCGGCAGGGGCGGGCGACGGCGTCGCGGCGTGCGGCGGCGTCTGGGAGGCGGTGCTCAAGGCGCGATGCTCCTGCAAGGCGGTGGGGGTCGGGTCGGGTCCGCTGCGCGGCGCGAGGGGGCGGCGCCGCCCGCGGCTGGGGGGCTCAGCCCCCCGCGGCGGGGGGGCGTTGCTTGCGGTAGAGGTTGAGGTCGAGCGGCAGGTCCTCGATTTCCCACCGCGCGTCGCCGGTGCGCAGGATCTCGGACAGGCGGCGCCGGGAGACCGGCTTGGTCAGGAAGGCGTGGAAATCGGTGACCAGCGCCTCGGCCCGGGTCGGGTCCGAGGCGTCGCCGGTCAGCATCAGGAACTGGGCGGCGGGCGCGAGGCCGAGCCGCTTGACCCGGCGCAGGAACTCCGCCCCGTCGACGCCGGGCAGGTGCTGGTCGACGATGATGAAATCGGGCGGCGACATGGCGTCCTCGGCCAGCGCGGCGAGCGCGGCGTCCGCGGTCGGGCACAGGCGCAGCGCGGCCCCGGGGGCGGCCTTTTCGATCGCCTGCACGGTCTGCAGCGCGTCGAGCTCATCGTCTTCAACGACCAGTATTTTCATGGGTCAACCGCCGGGTCTCTCTCGGGTCTGCCGGTCGAAGACACGTAACGGCGGGCCCTTAACGCATCGCTAAGTCGGTGAAATGAACAGCGGCAGTTTGAGTGAAATGCAGGCCCCGCGGGGCGCGGCGATGAAGTCGATCCGCCCGTTCTGGCGCACGGCGAGAAGCCGGGCGACGGCGAGGCCGAGCCCCGCGCCCTCGACCTCGGACCGGGCGACGAGGCGGCGCAGCGGCTCGAACGCGTCGCCGGCGAGATGCCGCGGCACCCCCGGCCCGTCGTCGCGCACCAGCAGCCGCAGCATCCCGTCCCGGGCCCCGGCCTCCACCCGCACCCGCGCTGCGCCGTGCGGGGCGCGGCCATACCTGGCGGCGTTGTCGAACACCGCGGAGAGGATCGCCTGCAGCGCGCCCGCGTCGGCCAGGCAGGGGGGCGCGTGGGCGAGGGCGGGCGCGGTCTCCAGCGTCGCCGCGGGGCGGCCGCGGGCGGCGTGGCTTGCGGCGGCGCTGCGGGCGCGCAGCGTGGGCGCATCCCCAGGCTCATCCGCTGCCGCATCCGCCTGTGCATCCCCGGCCCCCTCCGCCGCGTCCTCCCAGGTCGCGGCGGCTGCCGCCCAGGCCGCCTCGACCGCTTCCAGGGGCTGGACCGGCCCGATCTGCAACGGGCTCGCGTGATGCTCGGCATAGCGGGCGAGCCCGTCCAGCGTCGCCCCCATGCGCCGGGCCGCGCGGGCCGCGATGGCCAGCGCCTGCGGGTTCCCGCCGCCCGCGTCCAGCATCTCCAGCGTCGCGTCGAAGGCCCGCAGCGGCGCGCGCAGGTCATGCAGCGCCCAGGCCGCGAGGTCCTGGAGGCGCTCCGGCGTCTGGAGAACTGGCGGGTCGCCGTCCATCTGTCCCTGGCTCCTTCCCGTCGCCGCGCGCCCCGGGGGAGATGCGCGCAATTCAACGCAAGAAAATGCACGCCATGGTTGAGAACTGGTTACCCCACGCGCTAGCGTCGGCCCGGCGCGCAGGCCCCGGGACCGGCCCCCGGGGCGGCCTTGGGACCGGCGCCGAGGAGGACGCGATGCAGGAGATGGAGGAGCTGGAGCAGGCGCGGGCCCTGAAACGCTTCGCGCTGATCGCCGCCCATGACCTCGCCCAGCCGCTGAACACCGTCGAGGGGGCGCTGGCGGCGCTGGCCGGGGGGGAGGGCGGCGCGCTCCCCCCCGAGGCGGCGGAGCTGCTGGACCTCGCCGCCGCCGCCGCCGCGCGGATGCGGCTGCGCATCGACGCGCTGATGGACGAGGCCCGGGCCGAGGCCGCGCCCCCCGCCTTCGCGCGGGTGGAGCTGGACGCGCTCCTCTCCGGCTGCCTGCAGGACCTGGCGCCCGTGATCCGCGCCGCGGGGGCCGAGATCCGGGCCGGGCCGCTGCCGGCGGTGCGCGGGGACCTCGCGCTGCTGGGGCAGGCGCTGCAGAACATGCTGGCCAACGCCCTCGCCCATCAGCGCCGCGACCGCCGCCTGCTGGCGGTGGTGGAGGCCCGGGCGGCGGGCGGCGGGATGGTGGCGCTGCGGGTGGCCGACAACGGCCCCGGCGTGCCCCCGGAGCGGCGCGCGGCGGCGTTCGAGCCGTTCACGCGGTTGCAGCCCGGGGCGGAGCAGGTTGGGGCGGAGCAGGCGGGGGCGGAGCTGGTTGGGACTGGGCGGCCGGGGACGGAGCAGGTTGGGGCGGAGCAGCCGGGGACGGGGCAGGCGGGGGCGGGGCTGGGCCTAGCGCTCTGCGCGCTGGTCGCGGCGCGGCACGGGGGGCGGGCCTGGATCGAGGACGGGATCGACGGCGGCGCCGCCGTGGCGCTGACGCTGCCGCGCGCCGACTGACGGGCGTGGCGGGCGCCGACTGGCGGGCGCCGACTGCCGCGCATGACTTGCGTCGACTGGCGGGCGCGGCCCGGGCGGCGCGGCGCGCGGGTCATGGGATCGGCGGAAACCGGCCCCCCCCGCCCGCCCGGCCCCGCGCGGGGATCCGGCGGGCGGGCAGGGGCGCCCCGGGCGCGGGCGTCAGGGCCGCACGTAGATCCAGCCGTCGAGCTGCAGGTCCACCAGCCGCGCGACGCCCGAGGGGGTCATGTGCGCCTCGGAGACCAGCTCGGTCGGCTTGCCCGACTTCTTCTCCATCGCCGCCATGGTGTTGCCGCAGGCCGAGAAGGCCAGCGCGTCATGCTCCAGCGCCATGGCCGAGATCCGGTCCTTCACCGGGCTGGTGTCGGCGCGCAGCATGTGCAGGCCGGGGCCGTAGGCGACCACCTCGATCTCGGTCTCGCGCCCCTGGGCGGCATAGTGGGAGGCCAGGTTCTGAACGTTGTTCAGGACCATGTTCATCTTCTGCGGGTCGTTCTCGTCGATATGGAACACCACGCGGGTCGGCTCGGCGGCCGCCACGGGCGCGGGCGCGGCGGCGAACGCGGCGGCGGAGAGCATCACGGCGGCGGCGGCATGGCGCAGCTTCATCTTACATTCCTCCCGAATTGTCCGGGCGCCGGCCTTGTGCGCGGCCGCGTCCCGTGCCCGAAGCCTAGGCCCGGAAACCGGAACCGCAAAGCAGGTTTTACATTCTCCCGCGTGGAAACGATGGCGGGGGCGGCAGGGGGAAGACATGCGCCGGGCCCCGAACGCGAAACGGCCGCCGCGCTTGCGCGCGGCGGCCGCCGGAAGCCGTCCCGTGGAAGGCGGGGTCAGAGCATCTCGTACCCGGCCGAGATCGCGGCCCAGGCCACCAGCTCGTCCGCGTGGTCCATCTCGGCGTCGGCCGAGGTCTCTTCCTGCACCAGCAGGTCAAACCCGTAGGAGGAGAGGTTGCCGAGGCGCAGCGACGCCGGGTCCGGCCCCGCGTAGCTCTGCATCGTCGCCAGCACCACGGGGGTGGAGCCGAAGGACATGTCGAAGTCCACGGCGGTGGCGGAGGAGCCGACGGTGAGCGAGTCGACCCCCTCCGGGTCCGGCGCGACGCCGGTATGGACCGCGATCCAGTTGATCTCCTCGACCGCGTGGAAGCCGTCGGCCCCCTGCTCCTCCTGCACCAGCACCTCGAAGCTGTCGCTGTCGACGTTGCGGATCCGCGCCGCGGTCGCCGCCGCGCCGTTGGTCGAGGCGACCTGGGCGAAGACGAACGGGGTGTCGGCGCCGAAGCCGGTCCCCATGTCCACCTCGGTGAAGGTGTGGTTGGTGTTCGCACGGCCCGCCACGATGGTCTCGCCATTGCCCAGCGTGTGCTCGCCCGCCGAGATGGCGAACCAGCCCACGTGCTCGGCGATATGGCCGCCGTCGAGGTAATCCCACTCGTCGAGCTGGAACTCGAACCCGGCGTCGGTGACGTTGCGCACCCGCACGTTCAGCGGCTGTTCGCCGTTGAGCGAGGGCGGGCCCATCACCACCACCGCGTCGGCGATGGGGGCGTCGAAGGCGACGTAGTGCCATTCGTTGGAATCGGCCTGGTCGACCAGCGCGGTCCCGGCCTGCATGCCCTGGCGGGCGCCGGCCAGAACGCCGGTCTCGAGCGCGAGGAAGCCCACGGCCTCGTTCGCGTGGAACAGCTCGGCGTCGAAGCTGTCCTCCTCCTCGGTGAACACGCTCGCGCCCGTGGCGGTGTTGGCGGTGTAGCGCAGCGCCGCCGGGTCCGGCCCGTTATAGGACTGGATCGAGGCGAAGAGCGCGGGGGCGGCCGAGAAGCCGGTCCCGTAGGAGAGCGCCCCGCCGGCCGAGCCGATGGCGCCGTTGATCCCGGCGACGATGCCTTCGGCTGGGTTGGTCCCGGCCTCGACCGCGATCCAGCCGATGTCCTCATAGGCGTGGAAGCCGTCGCCGCCCTGTTCTTCCTGCACGCGGGTGCTGAAGCCGTCCGCGCTCACGCCGCTGACGCGGGTGGTCACCGCGGCCGCGCCGTTCACCGAGGCGGCCTGGGTCAGCACGATCGGCGCCGCGTCGAAGGCCCGGTCGAAGCTGACCGCGCCATTGGCGAAGTCATGGTTCGAGGAGGTCTCCCCGGCCGAGATGCGCCGCCCGTCGGCCAGCGTGTGCTCGCCCTCGGAGATGGCGATCCAGCTGACCGTCTCGGCGATGTGGCCGCCGTCGAGATAGTCCCACTCGTCGAGCTGGAACTCGAAGCCCGCGTCGGTGACGTTGCGCACGCGCACGTTCAGCGGCTGGGCGCCGGCGAAGCTGGGCGGGCCCATGACCACGACCGCGTTCTCGATGGTGTCGGCGAACAGGACCGTGTGCCACTGGTCGCTGCCGGCCTGCTCGACCGTGACCGTGCCGACCTCGCCCAGCACGCCCGCGTCGGTGTACTCGAAGGCGACCGGCAGATCGACGGTCACGTCGCTGAAGCTCACCACCTCGACGTCGCGGTCGACCTCGACGTAATAGCCGTTGCCGTCGTCGAAGGCGACGTAGCCGGCCTGGACGTCGACGGTCAGGTCGCCGAGCGCGGCGTAGATGCGCACCGTGTCCGAACCCTCGCCGCCGCGCACGTAGTGCTCGCCGCCGTAATAGGCCTCGACGTAATCGTCGCCGCCGCCCATGTCGTAATCGTTCCACTCGCCGCGGCCGCGGACCCGCTCGTCCACGTCGGCGCCGATGAAGGTCTGCTGGCCCGCGCGGCCCATGCGCACGTGCTCGACGCTGATCAGCGTGTCGAAGGAATGCTCGAGGCCGAACGGATCGCCGGTGTCGCGCAGCACCGAGGCGCTGCCGTCGCGCATGTCGACATAGACGTCGTGCACGTTGCTCTGGTCATAGCGCACGCGGTCGAACCCGGCGCCGCCGTCGAAGTAGTTGTTCCCCCCATAGGGGATGAAGCGGTCGTCGCCGACCGAACCGTGGTAGTAATCGTCGAACGAGGTGCCGCGGACCTCCTCGATCGCCTCGAAGGTGTCGGTGTCGCCGAACTCGTCCAGCACCGTGCCGTCGTTGCCGTCCGCGTCGCCGCCGGTGGCGGTGACGGTGATGCCCGACCCGGCCCAGGAGGCATGGCGCAGCACTTCCCAGTTCTCGGAGCCGATGATGGTGTCGTCGCCCTGCAGGCCCTCGAAGGACACCCAGCTGCCCGGGGCCGAGATGCTGAGATTGGCCACGTCGTCGCCCGCGCCCGCGGTGATGCCGAGCCCGCCGAGGTCGCCGTTGATCTGGTCCATGTTCAGCAGGGTGTCGGTGTAGAACCGCGCCGACCCGCCGGTCCAGCCCTTCCAGACATGGCCGGAGAGGTCGGTGATGTCGAACAGCATCGCCGCCGGGCCCGCCAGGCCCTGTTCGGCCATGATGTCCCAGGCGGCGGTGGTGTAGTCGAGGTGGTAGTAGCTGATCGGCGCCTCGGAGGCGGCGTCGAAATCGACGGTCTTGTCGCCGAGGCCGATCAGGATGCTGTCGCCGCCGTCATTGGCGCCGGGCAGGATCAGGTCGTCGCCGGTATAGGAGAAGATGACGTCGCTGCCCGGGCCGCCGTCGAGGATGTCGTCGTAGATCGCGCCCCAGGAGGTCAGCCCGTCCCAGCGGTAGTCGTCGATATAGTCATTGCCCTCGGCGCCCAGCGCCAGGACGCTGGTGTAATAGCCGTCGAGCGAGAGGTGGTCGCCGAACTCGGAGCCCTCGACCCACTCGTAGGCCGCGAGGTCGAGGCCGGGATAGCTGATCTCGAACACCTGCCCGCCGAACGGGTTCTCGACGATCAGCGAGTTGAACAGGATGCCGGGGGAATTGCCGGCCTCGGCGTTCAGCATCGCCTCGATCCAGTCGGCGAGGGTCAGCGGGAAGGTCCCGGTCATGGTCCCGGTATGGCCCGCGGCGGTGGCCACGGCGCCGCCGGGGGTGAAGGTCACCTCGCCCTGCAGCACGCCGGCCTCGCGCACCTCGATGCCGGTCACGCCATAGGCGGCGGCCAGCGCGGTGGCGGGGTTGTAGAACTCGGGCGGCAGCAGCGCGCCGTCGAACGTGCCGCCGGCTTCGCTCCCCGACGGGCTGTAGAATTCGAGGATGATGTTCGTGAGCGCGGTGGCCGAGGTCGGGAAGGACCCGGTGAACTTGACCTCGAGATCGCCCACCGTCAGCGCCAGCGACCCGGCGGTCAGAGTCAGCTGCCCGAGGATGTTGGAGGAGGCGTCGCGCAGGGTGATGGAGTCGAGCGTCGCCGTGCCGCTGCCGTCGAGGGCCAGCATGGCCGCGGCCCAGTCGTTGAAGGCGGCCTCGAGATCGGTGATCGAGGTGATCGGGCCGAAGCCGCTGCCGGCGATCTCCAGCGTCTGGCCGGTCGGCGAGGTGAACGTCATGCCGGTGGAGCCGATGGCGGTGATCTGCGGCGCGTCCAGTTCCCAGGTGGTGATCACGCCAAGAAGCGCGTCGATGGCTGAACCGTTCCCCGAAGAAATCAGGTAGCTGTCAAGAAAATCCAGAAAGTCCTGCGGCGGGGTGCCGGTATAGTATCCAACGCTCATCGATGTTTACTCCTGAAGCGCAAGAAGGCCGTATTGCGTTCCGCGCGAGATCTCGTTAGACTGCCGCCGTGTCTGGCGTGGCGTCCGGGTTGCCGAAAAATGCGCGCGGGTGTAGGGCCGGAAGCTGCATGCACAGTTCATTAACATTACCGTGCGCGCGCGTCGCTGCAATTTTTCTGGCCGCGGCGCTCGGCGCCGCGCCGCCGGACGCGGCCGCCGAAGACCGGCGCTTCGCCATCGGCCTCGGCCTCGGCAAGACCTCCCATATCGGCGTCTATGACGAATACGCCGCCCCGCTGGTCGAGGACTGGCTCGAGGATCTGTTCGGCGGCGGCTCGGGCGGCGGCGGGGCCGGGGGCTCGGACGGCGAGGGCGCGGCGGGGGGGCTTTACGACCTCGCGCCCAACGGCATTCCCGACGATTTCTCGTGGCGGCTGGGGCGCAAGCCGGCGCTGTTCGGCTGGATCGAGGCGGAGCTGCCGGAGCTGGAGCTGCCGGGCGGGCGGATCCCGCTGCTGCGCGCCTCGGTGATGTATGACGAGAACCGGCTGGACCTGGCCGCGCCCTCGGGGTTCGGGATCCTGACCGACCCGACCTGGGCGACGCTGGAGGCGGAGATCCTGGCCGGGGGGCTGGAGCTGTCGGTCCCGGCCCTGCGCTGGGGGGCGGAGGACCGGGCCTGGGAGATGCGCCTCGGCGCCGGGGCGACGGCGTTCTATTCGCGCACCCGGCTCGACATCCGCTCGGCCTTCCTGCAGATCGACGAGCGGGAGACGCGCTGGCGGGTCCAGCCGCTGTTCACCTGGGCGCTGTCGCGGCAGGTGTCGGACACTGTGTCGGCCGAGTTCGGGATGCGCCTGCACCCGACCGACTATTTCTGGACCTACGGGCTGAATTTCGGCGCGAAGGTCTGGTTCTGAGGGGCCCCCTCAGGCGACGGGGGCGAAGCCGTCGAGCGGATGCGCCTCGACCGCGCGCAGAAGCTTGATGAACCCGTCCACCTGGTGCTCGGCCGTGGCGCGGCCCTTCTCGGCCGTCGCGATGGCGGCGTTGCCGACCACCCCCGCGGGGTTCAGGTCGGACGCCATCCAGCCATAGGTGATGCCGCCGATGGGCTGGATGCCGCCGTCCTCGGCGGTGGAGCGGAAGTCTTCGGCCTTGCTCATGTCCACCGTCTCGGGGCGGAAATGCAGCATCAGGGACGTCTCGGCGTCGCCGCCATGGATGCCATAGGCGCGCTCGTCGTCCGAATACATCCCCTGGGGCGAGCCGAAGCCGAACCACTGGGACTTGACGGCGAGCATGCCCGCCTTCACCCGCAATTCGCGCGACAGGATGGAGACGAGGTCGAGATTGCCGCCATGGGAATTGACGATGACGATCTTGCGGAAACCGGCGCGGGCGACGGAGAGGCCGATCTCGGTCCAGGCGCGCAGGGCGGTCTCGGCGGTCAGGGTCAGGGTGCCGGCGGCCCAGAGATGCTCGTTCGACTTGCCCACCGCCTGCACGGGCAGGATGGCGAGGTCCATGTCCGAAGGGGCGCGGGCGCGCAGGGTGTTCAGCATCCCCTCGGCGATCATGGTGTCGACGCCGACGGGCAGGTGGGGGCCGTGCTGCTCGATCGCCGCGGTGGGCAGGATGGCGATGGCGCGCATCGGGTCGATCGACGCGAAGGCGGGGGCGGGGCGGGCGGCCCAGTCGAAACGGTGCATGGGGGGTCCTTGGAGGGGGGCGCAGAGCGGCCCATCGCGGCAGGCTTCGCCCGCCGCATCCGGCCCGCCCTGCGCCCCCCATCTTCGAAACGTCGGGCGGGTGCGCGGGCGGGCAGGGGGCGCGTCAGGCGGGGATGGCGATCCCGGGCTCGGGCAGGGGGGCGCTGGCGGGGGCCTTGCGGGTCATCCGGTCGACCTGCGCCGCGACCTTCGCGAGGTGCCGCGCGCGGCTCTCGGGCGTCGAGGCGTCCATGTCGTAATGCGCCGCGAAGAAGGTGCGCGCGGCCGGGTGCAGGATCATCCGCAGCCCGCGCGTCAGGGTGCGCTTGCCCGGCGATCCGACCCACCAGGTGAGCTTCCTCGACGCCCCGCAGGTGGTGAACACCCCGAGGCTGCGGATATGCGTCAGGCCCGGGCGGATCGGCCCGGCGGAGGGCGAGGTGAAGGCGACCTCGGGGATCAGCACCCGCTCCAGCCAGCCCTTGAGCATGGCGGGCTGGCCGTACCACCAGGTCGGGTAGGTGAAGATCAGCGCGTCGGCCCAGCGCAGGGCGGCGGCATGGTCGGCGATGGGCTCCACGTTGTCCGGGCAGCGGTCATAGCAGGCCCATTCGGCAGGGGTCATCGCCGGGCGGAACCCGTCGGCATAGAGGTCGACGAGGCGGGTCTCGGCCCCCCCGGCCGCGAGGCGGTTCAGCACCGTGTCGCGCACGGCGGCGGCATAACTGTCGGGGGCGGGGTGGCAGTGGATCACGAGGGCGCGCATGCGAGGATAAGCCTGGGTCAGTCGGCGCCGGCCTCCCGGGGAGGGGGCAGGTCCAGCGCCGCGAGGTCGCGTCTGACCCGCGCGAGGAATGCCGCGCGGGCGGAGTGGTCGGCCCGGTTCATGTCGTAGAGCGCGAGAAAGCGCGTCCGGGCCCTGGGATGGAGGCAATAGCGCAGGGGCCGCGTGACGGTCCTGCGCGGCGGATCCCCGGCGAGGAACGCGCGCCAGCGGCTCGCCCCATAGGTGCAGCAGGCGGCCAGCGTGCGGATGTTTCCCAGCGCGGGGCGGACCTTTCCGTCCTCCAGCGCGAAGGAGACGCCGGGCAGGAACACCCGGTCGAAGAACCCCTTCAAGATAGCAGGATACCCGAAATTCCAAACGGGGAAGCACAGAAACAGCCCGTCTGCGGCGCGGAGTCGCGCCACGTAGTCGGCCACGGGTTCGAGGTTGGGGCCGACGTCGTGATAGCCCTCGCGTTCTTCGCGGGTCAGGCGCGGATCGAATCCCTCGGCGTAGAGGTCGCAATCGTCGACCTCCCATCCCGCCTCCTCCAGCGTCTCGACCGTCGCGGCGTGGACCGCGGCGGCGAAGCTGTCGGGGACGGGATGGGCGTAGAGGACGAATGCACGTGGTTTCGCCGGGGCGCTCATCCCATCAACCCGTCGAGTTCGGCGTAATCCGGCAGGGTGCGGTCGATTGCCGTCCCGCCGCGCAGCACGATGCGGTCGGACTGGGGGCGGGAGAGAAGCTCGGACCACGCGCGGGCGCGGAAGAGGACGAGGTCGGCGGGATCGCCAACGGCCAGGCCCGCCGGGGCCGCGCCGCAGATCTGCGCCGGGGTCTCGGTGAAGGCCCTGGCCCAGTCGGGGCGGCCATGGTCCAGGTGGGCGATGCGCACCGCCTCGCGCAGCACCTCGAGCATGTCGAGATCGCCATAGGCGTAGAACGGATCGCGGGTGTTGTCCGAGGCGAAGGCCACGGGGATCCCCGCCGCCGCCAGCTCCTGCACCGCGGTCACGCCGCGCCCGCGCGGGGTGCGCCCGGGGTGGCGGCCCTGCAGGTACATGTTGCACATCGGCAGGGAGATGACGGCGAGGCCGGCCCTGGCGGATTTCTCGATGCTCTCGGCCAGCTCTGCCTCGGACTGGGTCGAGAGCGAGCAGCAATGGCCGCAATTCACCTGGCCCTGGAAGCCGGTGCGGATGACGGCCTCGGCCACGTCGACAAGGGTGCGCGAGGTCGGGTCCATCGTCTCGTCGACATGGAAATCGGCGTCGAGGCCCAGCTTCTCGGCCATCGCGAAGAAGCGGTCGAGGCGGGCGGGAAGGTCCGGGACCGGGAAGGTCACGGCGCCCAGCACGCCGCCCGCCTCCGCCACCACCTTGGCCAGCGCGGCGAAGGCGGCGCCGCCATCGCCCGTCGGCTCGATGAAATCGGCGGGGACCAGCGAGACGGCCTGAAGCTCCACCCGTCCCGCCCAGTCCGCGCGCAGCTCCCGGAACACCGGCCAGGAGATGCCGTCCTGCGGCGGAATGCTGTCGAGATGGGTGCGCAGGGCGCGCGTGCCGTGGGCGAAGGCGCAGCGCAGGGCGAAATCGGCGCGGGCGCGGACGTCCTCGGCGGACCAGTGCGCCACCCGGTCGGCGCCGACGGTCTGAAGCGCGCCCATGAAGCTGCCGTCCGGGTTGGCGGCGCGGGGCCAGATATGGCCCTTGTCGATATGCGTATGCGCGTCGGTGAAGCAGGGCAGGACCATGGCCCGGCCCATGTCCACCGCCACCGCCTCGGGCGCGTCGGCGACGATCTTGCCCGCGGTCCGGTCGATGGTCAGCGAGACGGAGGCCAGGTCCCCCGCCTCGCCCAGCAGGCAGGCGGGGGCGGTCAGGTTCTCCAGACGCAGAAGGGGCGCGTCCGGCAGGGTGCGGAAATCCATTCTTACACTTCTCTCTTCACGGCGCTTTCGTGCCATTTACGCAAACTCAGGTGCGAGATCAGCGAGGTCAGCGCGAAGATCGCCACCCCGACCACCGCGATCAGGACGAGGGCGGCGAACATGCGCGGGATCACCAGCCGGTAGGAGGCCTCGAGGATGGTGAAGGCCAGCCCCGCCCCGCGCCCGCCTGTGCCCATGGCGTATTCCGCCACCACCGCGCCGATCAGCGACAGCCCCCCGGCGATGCGCAGACCGCCGAGGAAATAGGGCAGCGCGGCGGGCAGCTGCAGGTGGATCAGCCGCTGCCAGCGCGTCGCGCCGTAGATGGTGAAGAGATCGCGCAGGTTATGATCGACCGAGTTCAGCCCCAGCGTCGTGTTCGACAGGATCGGGAAGAAGGCCACGATCCAGGCGCAGATCAGCATCGAGAGGAACTGGTGGTCGACATAGATGATGATCAGCGGCGCCACCGCGATGATCGGCGTCACCTGCATGATCACGGCATAGGGAAAGAAGCAGAGCTCGGCCACGCGGCTTTGCGTGAACAGCACCGCGATCCCCACGCCCAGCGTCACCGCCGCGGCCAGCGCCGCGGCCATGGTCGTCATGGTGATCAAGGAGGCGTCCCAGAGCAGCGACCAGTCTGTAATCATCTGCTCGGCCACCTTGATCGGGCCGGGCAGGATGTAGGGCGGGATGTCCCGCGCCCAGACCAGCAGCTGCCAGCCCCCGAGGGTCAGGATCATCACCAGCGCCGGCAGCGCCCAGCGGGCCCAGGCCTCGAACCGCGCGCGGCGGCGGCGGGCGATCTCTTCCGGATCCAGGAGCGGCGCCGCGGCGGGGGCGGCGGCGGTTGCGGGAAGCTCGCTCATGCCCTGGCCTCCATCGCCTGGTGCAGCGCGTCCGACACCGCCCGGCAGCGGGCGGCGTAATCGGCCGAGGTGCGGAATTCCTCCGAGCGCGGATAGGGCTCGTCGTTGTGCAGCTCCTCGATCACCCTTCCGGGCCGCGCGGCCATGACCACGATCCGGTCCGAGAGGAACACGCTCTCGAACACCGAGTGGGTGACGAAGATGACGGTGCAGCCGATCTTGTCGCGCAGCGCCAGCAAATCGTTGTTGAGCTTGAAGCGCGTGATCTCGTCGAGCGCGGCGAAGGGCTCGTCCATCAGGATCACGGACGGCCTGGTGACCAGCGCCCGGGCGATGGAGACGCGCATCTTCATGCCGCCCGACAGCTCGCGCGGGTAGGCCTTGCCGAAGCCCTTGAGGCCGACGGCGGCGAGGGCGTCCTCGATCTCGTCCCGGCAGGCGCGGAAGGCCCGGCCCGAGAGGCGCAGCGGCAGCCACACGTTCTGCGCCACGGTCGCCCAGGGCATCAGCGTCGGTTCCTGGAACACGACGCCGAGCGCGCCGCGGGGCGGGGATGCGCCGCCCTCCTCCCAGCGGATGCGGCCCTCGGTCGGGACCGACAGCCCGGCGATGAGCTTGAGCGCGGTGGATTTCCCGCAGCCCGACGGGCCGAGCAGCGAGATGAAATCGCCCTGGTTGACCTCGAGCGACAGGCCCTGGAGGGCGACGGTTTCGCCGCCGAAGACCTTGCTCACGCCCTCGATGGTCAGCGCCCTTGGGCGGGCTTCGCGGATCTGCGCCTGGGCGGCGCGGGCGGCTTCCCCGGCGGGGTCCGAGGGGGGCCGGTCGCCCCCCCCGTAGCTGTGCGGCGCGTCCATCACTCGCCGAGCAGCTTCTTCTTCACCGGCAGCGCCACGCCGGAGTTGGAGAATTCGAGCGTGTAGGCGCTCTCGATGTCGATGCCTTCCTCGAGAACCCCTGCGTCGATCATCTTGGCGTAGAAGTCCTTGAAGGTCTCGGCCTTCATGCCGCCGATGCCAAGCTCGAGGCTGTCGCCGGAATCGACGATCCCGTACTTGATCATCGAGGCGCGCGAGAAGGCGATCTGCTCATCCGTCATCGACGGGTTGGCTTCCTGGATCAGCGCGTTGGCCGCCGAGGGATCGCCATAGAGGTAGTTGGCCCAGCCGATGGAGGACGCCTCGACAAAGCATTTCACCGCCTCGGGCTTGTCCGCGATCGTCTGCTTCATCGTCTCGACCGTGGTGGCGTAGGTCGAGAAGCCGTAATCGGCCAGCAGCCAGACATCGGGGGCGAAGCCGCCCTCTTTTTCCACCGCGTAGGGCTCGGAGGTCACGTAGCCCTGCTGGGCCGAGGCCTCATCCGCGATGAAGGGCGCGGGGTTGTAGGTGTAGGGCACGCGCTTGGCCGGATCGAAGCCGTAGGCGGTGGCGAAGTACTGGAAGAAGCTGGTGAAGCCCGCATCGCCGATGATGTACTTGTCGAGGGTCGCGAGGTCCTCGAACTTCTCCACCTTGCCCGGGTGGGTCATCAGGACCTGCGGCTCTTTCTGGAAATGCGCGGCGACAACGACGAAGGGGATGCCCTCCTTCACGGCCGAGAAGGGCTGGAGCAGGTTGCCGCCCATGAAGAAGTCGATCTTGCCGGCCATCAGCAGGGCGCGGTTGTTGACCTGCGGGCCGCCGGGACGGATCTCGACCTCGAGGCCGCAGGCCTCGAAGGTCCCGTCTGCGATGGCCTGGTAGTAGCCGCCATGCTCGGCCTGGGCGACCCAGTTGGTGCCGAAGGTGACTTTCTCGAGCGCGGAAGCGGGGGTGGCGGCGGCGGCGAGGATGGCCAGCGCGGCGGCGGTTGCGAATCGGGTCATGGAAGGCTCCCTGCCTTGCTTTTGCATTGCAGCGCAGCTTGGAGCGGCTGGACCGTCGGGTCAAAGGTCCGGTGAAGCGGACGCGGCGGCGCCAGGGAAAATGGCCGGGCGGCGCTGAAGGCGCGGGCGCCGCGCCGGGCGGGCGCCTGTTTTCTGGGCGCCGGATGGGCGCGGCGCCGCGCTTCGGGGATTCGCCGGGCAGGGGCGGCGGGGGGCGGCGGCGGAGGCGGCGAGGGCCTCAGCGCCCCCGCAGGTCCTCGCGCGGGTCGCGGCGCAGGGCCAGCGCGGCAGGCGCCAGCGCCAGCACCGCGGCCGAGGAGAAGAACGCCGCCGCGAGCCGGATCTCGGGCCAGCCGAGCGCGGCCTCCATCGCCACCCCCGTGCGCTCGGCCACGAGCGACGAGGCCAGCTGCGCCCCCGCCCAGCCGATGGGCAGGCCGAGCAGCGCCGCGGCGCCGACCAGCGCGGCCGCATAGCTCCACATCACCGCCAGCGTGTAGCGCCGCGGGGCCCCCAGCGCCCGCGCCAGCGCCAGCCGCGGGGCGAAGAGGCGGGCGAGCGCGGCCAGCCCCGCCAGCGCCCCCGCCGCCACCAGCGCCTGCGCGGCGCCGGCCATCAGCGACATCAGCCGGCGCACGTCGCCCAGCACCCCGTGGAGGCGCGCCAGCTCGGCCCCCGGGAGGAAGGCCATCGCCCCGTCCCGGTCATAGTCGTTGCGCAGCGCGTAATTGGCCCAGAGCGTGTCGCCCGACACCAGGAAGGCCGGGGTTCCGGGGAAATAGGCCGGGTCGAAGGGCGGGCCGATCAGGCGGGCGCGGGCGTCGTGGGCGTCATGGGCCTCGTGCCCGTGGTCAGCATGAGTCCCGTGGTCGTCCTGCTCGTCGTGGTCCGCGTGGTCATGCCCCGCGTGGTCCTCGGCGTGGTCCGCCTCCGCCTCCGCCCCCGGCGCATGGCCGTCGGCGAGGCCGTGCACGTCCCAGACCGCCTCCACCGGGACCACCACCGCCCGGTCCCAGGGGCTGCCGGTGGGCGCAAGGCGGCCCACCACGGTGAACGCCTCGCCCTCATGCGCGTGTTCGTCCGCCGCCCCCGCCGCGCCATGGGCCGGGGTGAAGCTTGCGCCCGGGGCCAGCGGCGACAGGGCGCCCACCACCGCCTCGGCCCGGGTCTCGAACACCCGGCCCTCCGCAACCCCGCCCATCCGCGCGACGAACCCGGCGGTGGAGCCGACCAGCGGCGCCCCGCCCACGCTGTCCCCGAAGGCGATCGGGGCGACCAGCGCCGCGCGCGGATCGGCCTGGAGGCGCGCCAGAACCTCGCCCCCCAGCAGCGGCGCATCGGTGGGTTCAAGATAGACGGCTGCCAGCATCAAGGAGATCCGGTCCCCCGGCGCCGCCACGATCACGTCGAACGGGTCGGCGGCCCGCGCCGCGCCCTCTCGCAAGGCCCGCTCCTGCGCCGTCAGCGCAGCCCCGAGGCCCACCGACAGCGCCATCAGCCCCGCCAGCAGCAGGTTCAGCCCCCGGTTCCGCCGCAACAGCGCCCGCGCCGCCGTCCAGGGCCGCAGCCCGCGGCAGGCCAGCGCCCCGGCCAGCAGCCCCGGCGCCAGCAGCGCCAGCGCGACGGCGCCGTCCTGCACGTCCAGCGGCAGCCGGTCCCAGAGGTCCAGCGCGACGTCCATCCCCGCCATCCCTCAGCCCTCCAGCCGCCCGTCGGCGATGCGCCGCGTCTCGTCCATCGCGTCCAGGAGGCGCGCGTCATGGGTGACGCAGACCACGCTGCGCCCCGCCTCCCGCGCCAGCCGCACGAGGTCCCCGGTCAGCCGGTCGGCGGCGGCGCGGTCGAGCGCCGCCGTGGGCTCGTCCGCCAGCAGGATCGCCGGGTCCCCGGCCAGCGCGCGGGCGGCGCAGACCCGCTGCCGCTCGCCCCCCGACATGGACGCCACGGCGGCGTTCGGGTCCTTGATCCCCAGCCGCGCAAGGGCGGCGGCGGCGCGGGCGCGGATCGCGGCGCGCTCGGCCCTCGGGGCCCAGTCGGCGGGCAGGGCGGCGTTGGCGAGGGCGGGGAGCTCCTCGAACAGCAGGAAGTCCTGGAAGATCAGGCCCATATGCGCGCGCCGGAACCCCTCGCGCCCCGCGGGGGAGAGGGCGGCGAGGTCGGTCCCGCCCCAGCGCACCGACCCGGCCGAGGGCGCGGCGAGCCCCGCCAGCGCGTGCAGCAGCGTGGTCTTGCCCGCGCCCGACGGCCCGTGCAGGCCGAGGAGCCGCCCGGGCGCGAGGTCCAGCGCCCCGGCGCGCAGGATCTCGCGCCCCCCGGCGCGGACCGAGAGGTTTCGGACCGCCAGCGGCAGGCCGCGCAGGGCGGAAGCGGCGCCGGCCTCCGCGCTCATCCGCGCGAGACCCGCGCCTCGATGATCCGCGCGCGCGACACGAAGCCGGTCTCGGCCTCGGTCTCGGTCCCCAGCGACAGGGTCCCCGTCGCGGTGCAGGGCACGTTGTAGGGGATCACGTCGAAGACCCGGCGGGTGTGCACGGCCATGATGTCGTCCGGCCACTCGGCCTCCGTCTCGCAGAACGGGCAGACGGACATGGGCCGGTTGGTCAGCACGAAGAAGGTGCTCTCGGCCTTCAGCGGCGGGGCCATGTAGCCCTGCGCCTCGACCCGTTCGCCATCGAGCCGCCGGGCGAGGCCCGAGAAGCTCATGTCCTTGTTCCACAGGTCGCGCACGCGGAAGCTCTCGGCCGCCCCGGCGGGGCGGGCGAGGGCGAGGGACAGGCCCCCGACGAGGGCGGTGCGGCGCGAAAGGATCATCGGAGCCTCCTGCAAGGCGGGTCGGACATGGAAAGGGCCGCGCGGCAGGTTCCCTCCGCCGCGCGGCCCGGTCTTCAGGCGCCGGTCACTCGGCGGTCGCGGCGTGCATCATCACGTGGAAGATGTAGTTCTGCTCCACGGTGCCGTCGACGAGATGCGCCCAGGGGCCGTTCGCATAGATCGCCACGTCCACCGGCGAGTGGGTTTCCGAGCGCATCGGCAGCAGCGCCTGCTGCAGGTAGTCGGGATCGGTCGCCTCTTCCTGCGTCAGGTCGGGGCGGGCGCCGGAATAGGTGCCGTCCGCCTGCTCCTTGAGCACCGAGCCCGGGCCGTTGCCATAGAGCACCGCGGTGTAGGGCTTGCCGTCATCGGCCAGGTTCGGCTCGCCCGTATGCATCACCCCGGTCTTCGAGGGCTTCATGCACAGCCCGGTGATCGGCGTGCCGCGGCCGCAATAGCCGGGGAAGGTGATGGCGTGGTCATGGTCGGCGGTGACGATGATCAGCGTGTCCTGGTCCGAGGTCATCTCCACCGCCTTCGCGATGGCGGCGGCGAAGGCGGCGCCGTCGGTGACCGCGCGGTGCAGGTTGCCCGCGTGGTTGCCGTGATCGACCCGGCCCGACTCGACCTGCAGGAAATACCCGTTCTCGCCGCCGCGGGACGCGAGGGCGGCGATGGAGGCGGCGGTCATCTCGGCCAGCGACGGCTCGCCGGTGCGGTCATGCTCGTATTTCATGTGGCTGGACTCGAACAGCCCCAGCACCCCGGCGCCCGAGACGCCGCCCGACAGGTCGGCGGCGGCGAAGGTCTCGTCGTTCCAGACATAGGCGATGCCCGCCGCCTGCGCCTCGGCCACCAGGTTGCGGCCGTCCTCGCGCTTGCCGGACTTGCCTTCCTCGCCCTTCACGTCGCCGGGCAGGAAATGGCGCCGGCCGCCGCCCATGGCGATGTCGACGGTCCCGGCCTTCATCGCCTCGAGCAGCTGGGCCGCGATGTCGGGCACGGCGCAGCCCGCGGGCAGGTCGCCGTCATCCTCGAAATTGCGGTCGGCGGCATGGGCGTAGGCGGTCGCGGGGGTGGCGTGGGTCAGGCGCGCGGTGCTGACGATGCCGACGGCCTTGCCCTGGTCCGAGAGGATCTCGGCGATGCTGGGCACCGCTCCCGCCGCGACGCCCGAACAGTCGCCGCGGATCACGCTCTCGTCCACGCCGATCACCCCGGCGCGGGCCTTCACCCCGGCCATGAAGGCGGTGGCGGTGCCGGCCGAGTCCGGGGTCTGGGAATTGGTGTTGTAGGTCTTGGAGAGGCCCAGGTGCGCGAAACGCTCGTGCGGCAGGACGTGCTCCTCGCCCATCCCGCCCTGCTGCTGGCCGACCCAGACGCGGGTGGCGAAGTTGGTGCCCACGCCGTTGCCGTCGGCGACGAACAGGATGATGTTCTTGGCGCGGTTGGTGTTGGGCGTGCGCGCGAGGCGGTCCTGGAGCGCCGCCTGCGCGTCCTGGTACCAGGGATCCTGCGCGGGCGTCGCGGGCGCCTGGGCGAAGGCGGGCAGGGCGACGAGCGCGGTCGTGGCGATCAGCAGAGGTCGGAACATTCGGATGGGCTCCCTGTCATCGGATACGGCCGCCGCCGGCCGCCGGGACGTCCCTGTAGGCGCGGGACGATGACAGGCGGATGACGGCCGCATCTCGTTTTCACGACCCTCGGAAAAGGATCGGGCGCGTCCATTGATGGACGCGCCCTTTCCAATTGCAACAATTCGGCGCCGGGAATGCGGCGGGGTCTCCGTATCAGCCGGCGATCATCTCGGCCTGCTTCACGATCACCTGCGCCTGGCGGATCGAGGCGAGGTCCACGAGGCGGCCCTTGTAGACGGTGGCGCCGGAGCCGGCCTTGTCGGCCTCTTCCATCGCCGCGAGGATCTCGCGCGCCTCGGTCACGGCTTCCTCGGACGGGGTGAAGACCTGGTTGGCCAGCGCGATCTGCTTGGGGTGGATGGCCCATTTGCCGACCATGCCCATGGTGGCCGAACGCCTGGCCTGGGCGATGTAGCCCTCGTCATCCGAGAAATCGCCGAAGGGCCCGTCCACCGGCAGGATGCCATGGGTGCGGCAGGCCGAGACGATGGCCGAGGTCACGTGGTGCCACGGGTCGGGGTAGGACACCGCGCGGGACTCCGACGACGCGTCGCCGGACAGCATGTAGTAATTGGCCTGCGTGCCGCCGATGCCGGTGGTCGCCATGCCCATCGAGGCGGCGAAATCCGCGGCGCCCAGCGACATCGCCTCGAGGCGCGGCGAGGACGCGGCGATCTCTTCAACGTGGGCCAGGCCCGCGGCCGTCTCGATGATCACTTCAAGGGCGATGCGCTTGGTCGAGCCCTTGGCGGCCTCGATCGCGCTGACCAGCGCGTCCACGGCGTAGACGTCGGCGGCGCAGCCCACCTTGGGGATCATGATCATGTCGAGGCGGCCGTTGGTCTCCTCCAGCACCTCGACCACGTCGCGATACCAGTAGGGGGTGTCGAGGCCGTTGATCCGCACGCAGACGGTCTTGGTCCCCCAGTCGAGGGTGTTGATCGCCTCGATGATGTTCTTGCGCGCCTGCGGCTTGTCGGCGGGGGCGACGGAATCCTCGAGGTCGAGATTGATCACGTCGGCGGCGGAGGCGGCCATCTTCGGGTGCAGCTTGGTGTTCGAACCCGGGCCGAACAGCTGGCAGCGGTTCGGGCGGGCGGGGGCGGCGGGCTGGACCTTGAAGCTCATGGACGTCGTCTCCGGGAGAGGGTTTGCGGCGTTGCGCGACAGATTGTTGCGCACGATTTCGCAGAAGCGATACGATTTTGCCCGGGGAAGGTCAACGGGCATCGCTGCGCCGCGGCAAGAGGGGCCGGGAACGGGGGCGGGCGCCGCCCCGACCCCGCCCCGACCCCGCCCCGACCCCGCCCCGAATCCGCCCCGAATCCGGCCTGCGCATGGCGCGGCGGTGAATGCCGCGTTGCAGCGGCGCCGCCATAGCGGCCATGCGCCGGGCGCAGGTTGCCGTTCGCGGAAGTCGGGCGCATGTTCCCGGGGCAAGGGAGGCGAACCGCCGCCGCGACTGGCCATGCTCAAGAGCCCGCGCCGCGATCCGCCGCATGCAGAGCAGGAGCCGCCCATGGCCGCCCTTTCCGACATCCTCCGCGCCGCCGCCCACCGCCCGGCGCATCCCGTGGCCGCCCCGGACGGGGACCGCGCCGCGGCGCCCGCCGCCGCGCCCTACGCCGCCATCGACCCGCCCGCGCGCGCCGGCGCGCCCCGGGCCGAGGCGGCGCCCGACGCGCCGGACGCGCCCTCGCCCGAGGCGCCCGCGCCCGCCGCCGGGGGCCACACGAAGGGCATCATCCGCTCGCTGCTCTCCTCCGAGCGCGAGAAGCTGACCGACCACTTCCTGCGCCTCTCGGAGGACGACCTGCGCCGCCGCTTCCACGGCCCGATCAAGGCCTCGGTGCTCGAGGACCACGTGGACGAGGCCTTCGCCCCGCACCGCCACGTCATCGGCTGGTTCCAGGACCACGCCCTGCGCGGGGTGGTGGAGCTCGACGAGCATGGCCCCGCCGTCGAGGCCGCCGTCACCGTCGAGAAGCCCTTCCGCGGGCAGGGCGTGGGCCACGCGCTGCTGGCCCGCGCGCTCGACCGCGCCGCGGCGCGGGGGCACGAGAAGCTGGTGGTGCACACCACCCGCTCGAACAGCCCCATGGTGGGCCTCGCGAAATCGCTGGACGCCGAGCTGGAGGCCGACGGGCCGGATGTCTCGGGGCTGATCCCGGTGCAGCGGGCGAAGCCGATGAAGCTGCTGTTCGATCTCGCGATGGACGAGGCGCGGCTGGCCGCGCTGCTGTTGCGCGCCAACCGGCGGTTCTGGACCGGCGGATCGCGCTGAGGGGCCGCGCCGCGGCAGGGAAAAGGCCCGCCCGGGGAACCGGGCGGGCCTTTCGCGCATCCCGGGCGGCGGGCTCAGCCCGCGGCGCGGTCGAAGCGCGGGATGTCGTCGGGCAGCACGTGCCAGGGCGCGGCGCTGCTCGCCCACAGCACGGCCGAGGGTTTCAGCCCCGGGTCCACATCCCAGACCCCGGCCTTCAGCGCCAGCAGGTCGGGATACTTGCCCAGCTCCGAGAACAGCGGCGTGCCGCATTGCGGGCAGAAATGCCGGGTCACGCCCGCGCCGCTCTCGCCCGGCACGGCGTAGGAGCGGGTCTCGCCCGTCTCGATATGCACCGAGGCGCGCGGCGCCAGCGCCACCAGCACCGAGCCGCCGCCGGTCGATTTCTGGCAATCGGTGCAGCAGCATTGCACGACGCGGCTCGGCGCCCCGTCGATCCGCATCCGCACGGCGCCGCACAGGCACCCCGCATTGGTTCCGTCGCCGGTCTCGTCGCTCATCCGCGCAGCCCTCCCGTGGCGCTTGATCGGGGGCGGAGCCTGGCACGCCGCGCCGCCCGCGCCAGCGGCGGGATGCACGCAATCCGCGCCATCCGTGAAACGAAAAAGGCCCGCCGCGGGGGCGGGCCTCCGCTTCATCCGGCGGGGCGCCTCACTGCAGGTCCTTGAACGCGTCCTGCAGCCGCCCGACCGCCTCCTCCACCAGCGCGCGGCGGGTGGCGAAGTTGAACCGCAGGAAGCCCTCGCCGCCCTTGCCGAAGGTGGGGCCATGGTTGGCGGCGATCTTCGCCACCTGCTCGACGCGGTGCGTGTATTCCGCCGCCTCCATCCCGGTGCCCGAGAAATCGACCCAGGCGAGGTAGGTGCTCTCCAGCTCCATCGATTTCAGCCCGGGGATGGCGTTCACCCCTTCGTCGAACAGCTTGCGGTTGCCGTCGAGATACCCGACCAGCGCGTCGAGCCAGTCGGCCCCGCCGCGCCAGGCCGCCTCGGTCATCACCATGCCGATGGCGTTCGGGGACGCGCCCGCGGCCATGTGCGCCGCATCGAAGCGCGCCTTCAGCTTCGGGTCCGAGATCACCACCGAGCCCATGTGCGCCCCGGCGATGTTGAAGGTCTTGGTCGAGGCGATCATCACCACCGTGCGGTGGGCGAAATCGGGCGCCGCATTGGCGGCGATAGTGTGTTTCGCGCCGGGGAAGACGAGGTCGCAATGGATCTCGTCCGACACGAACACCAGGTCGTGCTTCTCGCAGAACGCGGCGACGGCGCGGATCTCCTCGGGCGACCAGACCCGGCCCGACGGGTTGTGGGGCGAGCAGAAGACCAGCATCTTCTCGCGCCCGGTGAGCTGCGCCTCGAGGGCCTCGAGGTCGAGCTCGTAGCGCCCGTCCACCATCGGCATCTGCGATTCCAGGATCTCGCGGCCGTTGGCGCGGATGATCTTGTGGAAGGCGTGGTAGACCGGGGTGAACAGGATCACCGAGTCGCCCGGATCGGTGAAGGCCTGCACGCAGATCGCCGTCCCGGCCACGAGGCCGTGCGTGAAGGCGATATGGGCGGGGTCCGGCCGCCAGGCGTGGCGCGCCGCGTAGAAGTCGCAGATCGCCTCCTTGCAGGACGACGGATCGCCGTAATAGCCGAACACGCCGTGCTCGGCCTGCGCGCGCAGCGCCTCGGCCACCGAGGGGGGCGCGGCGAAGTCCATGTCCGCCACCCACATCGGGATGCCGTCATCGGGGCTGACCCCGAACATCTGCTCCATCGCGTCCCACTTGGCGCAATGCGTGCCGCGGCGGTCGATCACGCGGTCGAAGTCGAAGGTCATTCCCGTCACCCCATGCAACAAAGCTCTTGTCGGGCCGGAGGCTAGGCCCGCCGGGCAGAGGGCGCAAGCGGCCCCGGCGCCAGGCCGCCCCGGTTTCCGCGTCATGGGTCGGGGGTGGGGGCGCGGGCGGGGGCGCGGGCGGGGGCGGGGGGGGGGGGGGGGGGGGGGAGAAAACCCCCCCCCCCCCCCCCCCCCCCCCCCCCCTCCCCCCCCCCCCCCCCCCCCCCCCCCTCCCCCCCCCCCCCCCCCCCCCCCCCCCCCCCGCGCCCCGGGTCGAGGGAAGGCGCGACGGCGGCCACCATCCCAGAAACAAAAGAAGGGGGATGCAAGGGGGATC